>JACCRH010000397.1 GCA_013813675.1 Gemmatimonadales bacterium | reverse complement strand
GCGGACACGTCAGGCTTCGCGGCGGCCGTGAGTGCGGCACGCGAGGCGGACGCGGTGATCCTCGTTGTCGGCGAGCGAGAGGACATGAGCGCCGAAGCGCATAGCCGCGCATCGGTGGATCTGCCTGGCGTGCAGGGCGACCTCGCGCGAGCGGTGCACGCTGCGGCGCGCGCGGCTGGGAAGCCGATCGTGGTCGTACTGATGAACGGGCGACCGCTCGCGGTACCGTGGCTGGCCGCGAACGTCCCGGCGATCGTCGAGGCCTGGTTCCTCGGCGTGGAGCACGGCCACGCGGTGGCGGACGTGCTCTTCGGCGATCACAATCCTGCGGGGCGGCTCCCGGTGAGCCTGCCGCGGGTGACCGGCCAGGTGCCGATCTACTACAGCCAGAAGCCCACCGGCCGGCCGCCCGTCGTCACCGAGAAGTACACCTCGAAGTACCTCGACGTCCCCTGGACGCCGCAGTGGCCCTTCGGCCACGGGCTCAGCTACACCAGCTTCGCCTACGCCGACCTGCGACTCTCGGCCGACAGCGTGCGCGCGGCCGATAGCCTGGTGGTGCGCGTGTCGGTGCGGAACCGCGGGAGCCGCGCGGGCGACGAGGTGGTCCAGCTCTACCTGCGCGACGATGCCGCGAGCGTCACCCGGCCGCTGCGGGCGCTGAAGGGCTTCGCCCGCGTCAGCCTCGGGCCGGGCGCGGCGCGGGACGTGCGGTTCACCCTCCGCCCGGAGCAGCTCTCGCTCTACGACCGCACCATGCGGCGGGTGGTGGAGCCGGGCCGTTTCACGGTCTTCGTGGGCGGCAGCTCGGAGGGCGGCCTGGAGGGTCACTTCCGGGTCGTGGGCGATACGCTGGTGCTGGCCCCGCCGCCGCCGCGGATGAGGTGATGCGCGCGATGTGGCGTGACGCGCGATGTGGCGTGAGTGGTGTGACGTGAAGGAGATGAGAGAACCAAAGAACCCACCTCATCCCTCGCTCCGCTCGGGATGAGGTGCGTCCGGCGGCCCGACCACCCCCTTACCTCAACTACAGGCGAGACCAAGCCAAGCGGGTGGCGGCGAGGTGGCGGCGAGTTGGCCCTTGATGCTCCCGGAAATAGGTCTGCTGTCGCGCGGATTCGGTGCCTGCATCCGGCGGTCGGCGGACTATCCTCGGCCCATGCGATCCCGCCGACATTTCGTGCCGATCAGCCAGTGGGGAGACAAGCGGCAGCGCCGCGGTCTCGCGGGCGAGCGCGCGGCCATCGCCTATCTCACCTCGTGCGGCTGGAACGTGGAGGCGCACCGCTTCCGGATGGGCCGGCACGACCTCGACCTGGTGGCACGCCGGGGACACCTGGTGGTGTTCGTCGAGGTGAAGACCCGCCGATCGAACGCTTGCGGGGCGGCGCTCGAGTCGGTGAGCGCGCTCAAGCGTCACATCCTCGGCCGGGTCGCCATGCTCTGGCGGCTCCGGTACGGCAGGGCGAGGGATACCTATCGGTTCGATGTTCTCGCCATCAGGGACCTCGGTGGGGGGAGGTACGAGGTCGAACACGTCGAGGATGCGTGGCGGATGGGGTGGAGTCCGTGCTGAGCGCGGCGAGTGAAGGCTGGGGGTTCCTTCGTGTCATCCTGAACGAAGCGAAAGAGGCTGAGCGGCCCTTCGGCTCCTTCGCTGCGCTCAGGATGACACTAGCGGGGTTGATAGCCCCCTGTTGTGACTCAAATTGAGCCACGCTCGTAATATTGCTTCGGAAGATGTTCGGTATTAGGTTGGTCCGTAGCAATTAATGTGTAGCAAAATCAGTCACTCGTATCCTGAGGAACAACATGCCCGCTGAAGACACCCGGCTGGAAGCCGACCGCCGCAAGGCCCTCGGACTGGCCATCGCCCAGATCGAGAAGCAGCTCGGCAAGGGGTCCATCATGCGCATGGGTGCCGAGTCCGCCCGGGTCAAGGTGGCCGCGATTCCCACCGGCGCCATCAACCTCGACGCGGCCACCGGCGTCGGCGGCGTGCCGCGCGGCCGGATCACCGAGATCTACGGCCCCGAGTCTTCGGGCAAGACCACGCTCACCCTTCATCTCGCGGCCAACGTGCAGCGGGCGGGCGGCGTTGCCGCCTACGTGGACGCCGAGCACGCGCTCGATATCGAGTACGCCAAGAAGCTGGGCGTCAATATCGAGGATCTGCTGGTCTCGCAGCCCGATACCGGTGAGCAGGCGCTCGAGATCGTGGATATCCTGGTCCGCTCCGGCGCGGTGGACCTGGTGGTCATCGACTCGGTGGCCGCGCTGGTGCCGAAGGCCGAGATCGAGGGCGAAATGGGCGAGTCCAGCATGGGCGTGCAGGCCCGGCTCATGAGCCAGGCGCTGCGGAAGCTCGCCGGTGCCATCAACCGCTCGAATACCTCGGTGGTATTCATCAACCAGCTCCGGGAGAAGATCGGGGTCATGTTCGGCAACCCCGAAACCACCACCGGCGGCAAGGCGCTCAAGTTTTACGCCTCGCTCCGGCTCGACATCCGCCGGATCGGCCCGGTGAAGGAGCGCGAGGTGGTAATCGGCAACCACGTGCGGGTCAAAGTGGTGAAGAACAAGGTCGCGCCGCCGTTCCGCCAGGCGGAGTTCGACATCATGTTCGACGAGGGCATCAGCCACACCTCCCTGCTGGTGGACCTGGCCGCCGAGGCCAACATCATCCAGAAGTCCGGGGCCTGGTACTCGTATAACGACCAGCGGATCGGGCAAGGTCGGGAAAATGCCAAGCTCTTCCTGCGCGACAACCAGCCGCTCATGACCGAGATCGAGGGCAAGGTGAAAGAGCTGCTCGGTGTCCGCCCGGTGGGAGCGGGAGCGGGAGCGGGCGAAGAGTGATCGACGCGGGGCAGCATCGGGCGGGGCGGATCACGGCCCTGATTCCCGAGTCCCGGGGCCAGGGCTCGGTCCGAGTCGAGGTAGACGGCCAGCGGTTCGCCTCGGTTTCGCCGGACGCGGTTCGAGCCCATGGCCTCCACGTGGGCCGGGAGCTCGACCAGGCACTGCGCGGCCGGCTCGAGGCGGAGGCCGAGGTCGAGGCGGCGTACCGGACGGCGCTCCGCTCGATCGAGCGCCGCTCCTTTGCCCGAGCCGATCTGGGACGCCGTTTGCTCCGGAAGGGGCACGCGCGCCAGCCGGTGGAGGCGGCCCTGGGCCGCGCGGCGGAACAGGGCCTCCTCGACGACGCCGCCTTCGCGGCCAACTATGTGGAAACTCGGTCGGCGCGGGGCCGGGGCCCGCTGCGCCTCGCCCGCGATCTGATGGCGATGGGCGTGGAGCGCAGCGTCGTCGACCGGGCTGTCGCCGCCCACGCGCGTGCCTCGGAGGGCGGCTCCGAGATGCCGGTCGCGCTCGCCACCAAGCGCGCGGCCCAGCTTCGCGATCTGCCCCGGCCGGTGCGGCGGCGCCGGGTCCTGGCCTACCTGGCGCGGCGCGGGTTCAGTGGGCGGGAGGTGTCCGAGATGGTGGGCAAGCTGCTCGCCTAGCCAGCGGCTTCGCCAGCTTGTATTCTCCCCCCATGCAGTCGGCTCAGATCCGTCGTCTCTTCCTCGAGTTCTTCGTCGCCAAGGGGCACCGCGAGGTGCCTTCTTCGTCATTGGTACCGGCCGACGACCCCACCCTGCTGTTCACCAACGCCGGCATGGTGCAGTTCAAGCGCACCTTCCTGGGCCAGGAGCAGCGGGACTACCATCGTGCCACCACCTGCCAGAAGTGCGTGCGGGCCGGCGGCAAGCACAACGACCTCGAGCAGGTGGGTCACACCAGGCGACACCACACCTTCTTCGAGATGCTGGGGAACTTCTCCTTCGGCGACTACTTCAAGCGGGAGGCCATCGCCTACGCCTGGGAGTTCGTGACCGGTTCCGCCTACCTCGGCATCCCCGCGGAGCGGCTCCGGGTCACCGTGCACCACACCGACGACGAGGCTCGGCGTTACTGGCGGGAGATCGCCGGTCTCCCCGACCACCGGATCTACGGTCTGGGCGACAAGGACAATTTCTGGCAGATGGGCGACACCGGGCCGTGCGGGCCGTGTACTGAGATCTACGTGGATCTGGAATGGGACGGGGAGGCGGAACGGCGGGACGGCGGAACGGCGGACGGGTCGGGCGACGCTGTCATTCCCCAGCCCGAGTTCGAGCGTCTCGCCGAGGAGGGCCGCTTCCTCGAGATCTGGAACCTCGTCTTCATGCAGTTCGACCGCTCGGCGGACGGGACGCTCACCCCGCTCCCGAAGCCGTCGGTGGACACGGGCGCCGGACTGGAGCGGATCGCGGCGGTAATGCAGGGTGAGGACGACAATTTCCATACCGACGTCTTCCTGCCGCTCATCGAGCGGGTCAGCGAGCAGGTCGGCATCCCCTACGACCGCAGCGCCGAGAACCGGGGCTCCTATCGGGTGCTGGCCGACCACGCACGGGCAGTGAGCTTCCTCCTCGCCGATGGGGTCTACCCCAGCAACGAGGGACGGGGATATGTGCTCCGGCGGATCCTGCGCCGGGCGGTGCGCCACGCCTGGCTCCTGGGCCGCCGCGAGCCGACCCTGGCCCCGCTCACCGACGTGGTGGTGGACCAGATGGGCGAGGTGTACCCGGAGCTGACCGCCAAGGCCAAGTTCATCCGCGAGGTCACCGAGACCGAGGAGCGGCGGTTCCTGGAAACGATCGAGGGAGGGCTCCGCCGGCTGGATGAGATCTTCGCCTCAGGGGCCACCGCGATCTCCGGCGAGGAGGCGTTCAAGCTCTACGACACGTTCGGCTTTCCCATCGACCTCACCCAGATCATCGCCGGCGAGCGGGGCGTCGGGGTGGATCTCACCGGGTTCGCGCGCGCGCTCGACCAGCAGCGCGAGCGCTCCCGCTCGGCGCGTACCGGTTCAGGCACCGCCGGGGCCGAAGTGGGCGGAACGACGAGGGCCAACCCCGCGATCCACGCCGCCAAACCCGGAAAATGGCGCTCGGTCAAGCGGGGCAAACAGCGATTCGTCGGTTACGACACCACTGACGCCGACACTGAAGTCCTCGCCTTCCGCCAGGAAGGGCCGCGGGTCGAGCTGGTGCTCAAGGAGAACCCGTTCTACGCCGAATCAGGCGGCCAGGTGAGCGACGTCGGCGGAGTCAGTGGTGAGGGATGGTCGCTGACGGTGGACTCTGTCCGCAAGGATCCCAAGGGAACAGTGGTCGCCGGCGAGCTCGGCGAGGCCTTCGAGCCCACCGCGCTTCGAGCCGCGGTGGATGCGCCCCGGCGGCGAGACATCGAGCGCAACCACAGCGCGACGCACCTGGCGCACTATGTACTCCGGAAACGGCTCGGCTCCCACGTCCGCCAGCAGGGCTCGCTGGTCCAGCCGGAGCGGCTGCGTTTCGACTTCTCGCACCACGGCCCGCTCGACCCGGCGACACTGCAGGCGATCGAGGATGAGATCAACGACCTGGTGCTCGCCAATGACGAGGTCGGTACTCGAGAGATGCCCTATCCCGACGCGCTGGCCCTCGGCGCCATGGCGTTCTTCTCCGAGAAGTACGGCGACGTGGTGCGGGTCGTCCGCATGGGTCCGTCGGTCGAGCTGTGCGGCGGAACCCACGTGCGCACCACGGGGCAGGTCGGTCCCTTCCGGTTCAGCGGGCAGACCGGGGTCGCCGCGGGCGTCCGCCGGATCGAGGCGGTGACCGGCACCGGAGCCCTCCGCGCCCTGCGGGAGCAGGAAAAGCGGCTGGCCCAGGTGGCGGAGACGCTCAAGACCCAGCCGGAATATGTCGTGCGTCGCCTGGAGCAGTTGCTGGAGGAGCGGCAGCGGCTGGAGACCCGGCTCGCGGACGCGCTCCGGAGCGGCGGGGCCGCTCCGATGGCCGGCGACAAGGCGACGGTGGAGGGGGTCGACCTCACCATCGCCCAGACCGCGAGCGACGATCGCGCGGAGGTGGGCCGGATCTCCGACCAGTTCCGGCAGGGAGCACGGAACGGCGTGCTGGTCCTCTTCAGCTCCGGCGGGCGCGGCGGCATTCACGTCACCCTCACCGACGACTTGGTGCAGGCCGGGCGCAACGCGGGCGATCTGGTCAACCGCATCGCCGCACTGAGCGGCGGCAAGGGCGGCGGCCGGCCCCACTTCGCCTCGGCCGGCGCGGGCGACGCCAGCAAGTTGCCGGCAGCGCGCGCGGCCACCCCGGCGCTGGTCTCCGGGTGGCTCGGCGGACGGACCGAAGGGAACGGCGCCTGACGGCGGCCCCCGACTGGCTGGAGCGGGAGACCGCCCGCGCGCCCGAGGCCCTGCGAAATCGGGTGCGCCACTCCGTCGCCGGGAACCGCCAGGAGGACGTCACCCCCAAAGCGCTCGCCGAAGCGGCGGGCCGGGCTCTCGATCGGGTCCTGGCGCGCCCCGGCAACCGCGCGGTGGCGCTCGACCTGCTCGCCGCGGACGCCCTCGTGACGCTGGCTCTCCTCGCCCAAGCCCAGACCTCGCCCGACCGGCTCGGCGACTTCGCCGCCGCGGTGCTCCGCGATGTGTCGCCCCCCGCGTGATCGACCTCCATTCCCACCTGCTTCCGGCCGTGGACGACGGCTCGCGCACGGTGGCGCAGTCGGTGAAGGTGATGAAGGCGATGGCGGCACACGGCGTCACCGACGTGTGCCTCACGCCTCACCTTCGCGCGGGCCAACTGGCCGGGGCGCTGCCGCCGGCGCACGACGATGCCTTCGCCGCCCTTCAGGCCGCGGCGCCCGCGCTGCCTCGCCTGCACCGCGGCGCGGAGGTGATGCTCGACCGCCCGCTCCCGGTGCGGGGCGAGAGCTCGCGGCGCTGCACCATCGGCGGCACCCGCTACATCCTGGTCGAGTTCCCCCGGATGGTCGCGCTCGACACGGTCACCATCGCGTTGGGTCGCGTGGTGGACAGCGACCTGCTGCCGGTGCTGGCTCACCCGGAGCGGTACGCCTGCTGCAGTCCCGAGGCAGTCACCCGTTGGCGCCAGCTCGGCGCCCGGATGCAGGTGGACGCCACGACGCTCCTCTCCACCCAGTCGCGGGGGCAGCGGGCGCGGGCCCTGGTCTCCGCGGGGCTGGCCGACATTCTCGCGGCCGACAACCACGGCGACGATCGCATCATCGCCACCGGCCGGAAGTTTCTCGAGGCGCAGGAAGGCGTCGAACAGGCCGAGCTGCTCACGGTGTTGAATCCGCGCGCCATCCTGAACGACGAGCCGCTCACCGACGTACCCCCGCTGGAAATCCGCCGAAGCTGGATGCAGCGGCTCCGGCAGCTTCTCGAGGGCGGCGAGTGAACCCGGCCGGGGTCGAGGCCGGTCTCGCGGCCCTGGCGCGATCGGTGCTGGACAGCGTGGCGCTGAGCGAGCGCGTCGCCGCGGTGGCGGACCGCTATGTGGAGACGCTGCGTGCGGGGGGCACCCTCTTCTTCTGTGGCAACGGCGGCAGCGCGGCCGACGCCCAGCACATCGCTACCGAGTACGTGGTCCGCTATTCCGCATCCCGGCAGCCCTTCGCGGCCCTGGCTCTCACCACCGATTCCTCTCTCCTCACCGCCGCCGCGAACGACCTCGGCTTCGAGCGGGTGTTCGCCCGGCAGGTGGAGGCGCTCTGCCGCCGGGGGGATCTCCTGGCGCTGCACAGCACCAGCGGGGAAAGTCCCAACCTCGTGGCCGCGGCCCGCGCCGCCCGCGAGCGCTCGGTGTGGACGGTGGGGTTTCTCGGCCGTGGTGGCGGCGTCCTGGCTGCCGAGGTGGACCAGGCGGTCGTGGTCCCCTCGGAGGACACCGGCCGGATTCAGGTGATCCACCTGGCGCTCGAGCACCTGATCGTGGAGCTGGTGGAGGAGGAGCTGTCCCGGAGCCCATGATCGCCCTCCACGGGAGGACGGCGCTGGTGACCGGCGGCAGCCGGGGAATCGGCCGCGCGGTGGTGGTGATGCTCGCCCGGGCGGGAGCGGACGTGGCCTTCGGGTACCGAAGCCGCGCCGCCGAGGCGGAGGCAGTGGCGGACGAGGTCACGGCGCTCGGCCGGCGTGCCCTCGCCCTCGCCGGCGATCTGGCCGACCCGTCCGCCGCCGAGCGGATGGCGGCCGGGGTCGCGAAGGCGTTCGGGCGGCTCGATATCTTCGTCGCCAATGCCGGCATCTGGCCCCCCGACGAGGTTCCCATCGGCCGCCTCACTCCCGAACGCTGGCGCGCCACCATGGCCGCCAACCTCGACGCCATCTACCACTCCACCCGCGCCGCGCTGGGTCTCATGGGACCGGGGGGCCGGATCGTGCTGGTCTCCAGCACGGCGGGCCAGCGAGGGGAGGCGGGCCACGCCGACTACGCCGCCACCAAGGGCGCGGTCATCGCGCTCACCAAGTCGCTGGCCGTCGAGTACGCTCCCGATATCCTGGTCAACTGCGTCGCGCCCGGATGGGTGGACACCGAGATGTCCGCTTCCGCCTTCGGCGGGAGCGAGAAGGCCCGCATCGCCGGCACCATCCCCCTCCGTCGCATTCCCTCCGCCGAGGAGATCGCGGGACCGATCGTCTTTCTCTGCAGTGACCTGGCGAGCCACGTCACCGGCGAGGTGCTGAACGTAAACGGCGGCAGTGTGTTGTGCGGGTGATGCCGGCGGAGCGGCGGAGTGGCGATCCATGATCCACATTCTCTTCACCGGTGGGACCATCTCCATGCAGCGAGACGCGGCGGCGGGCGGCAACGTGCCAGTGCACGGCGGCGCGGCCCTGCTGCGGCTGGCCCCGGGCATCGAGCGGATCAGCCGGTACCGCATCGAGGATTGGGCGCGGATGCCGGCCTGCCACTTCACTCACGACGGGCTCTGGGCCCTGCGTGAGCGGGTGCGGGAAGTGCTCGAGTCGGGCGAGGTGAGCGGGATCGTGATCACCCATGGGACCGACATTCTGGAGGAGACCGCGTATCTGCTCGACCGCACCCTCGAGCGCCAAGTGCCGGTCGTCATCACCGGAGCGATGCGCACGTCGAGCGACGAGGGCTGGGACGGCCCGCGGAATCTGCGCGACGCGGTGGCGGTGGCGGCCAGTCCGTCGAGCGCGGGCCGGGGAACGATGGTGGTCTTCGCCGGCCAGGTGTTCGCCGGACGCACCGCGGCCAAGCGCCACACCACCGATCTCGAGGCGTTCTCCGCGCCGCACGCCGGCCCGGTCGGACGGGTGTCCGAAGAGTCGGTGGCATTCGCCTCGACACCCGAGGCGAGAACCGCCCCGGTGCGCCCCGGCTCCCTCCGCGCCCGCGTGGCCCATGTGCCCATGGTGGTAGGAGACCATGGCGCCATGCTCGACCTCGCCCTCGCGGGGCACGATGGGGTGGTGGTCGAGACTTTCGGTAGCGGCAACGTCCCGCCCGGCGCCGTCGCCGCCATGGGGCGCTGGCTCGGGGAGAACAAGCCGGTGGTACTCGCCAGCCGCTGCTGGTGGGGAGAGGTGACGCCGGTGTACGCCTTCGAGGGAGGCGGGGCACGCACCACGGCCATGGGCGCGATTCCCGCCGGACCACGCACACCGTCCCAGGCGCGCATGGAGCTCGCCATCGCCCTTTCCGCGGGTGTGCCGTACGGTTCAGCATGAGTTTTCCCGACCGGGTACCGGTCCCCGACGAGGTGCTGGAAATCGCCCGCGTGCTCGAAGAGGCTGGCCACGAGGCCTGGTGCGTAGGCGGCGCACTCCGTGATACGCTGCTGGGCGATCCCCATTCGGATTACGATCTCGCCACCTCGGCACGGCCGGAGGAGGTGCAGCGCCTCTTTCGCCGCACCGCGGCGATCGGGGTGGAACATGGCACGGTGGGGGTCATCGACCGCAAGCGAGTGATGCACGAGGTGACCACCTTCCGCCGGGACGTCCGGACCGACGGGCGGCATGCGGTGGTCGAATATGGGGCGACCCTCGAGAACGACCTCGCCCGCCGGGACTTCACTATCAACGCCATCGCCTTCCATCCGCTGCGGCGCGAGTGGCGGGATCCGCATGGCGGCGAGCGCGACTTGCGGGACGGAGTGCTCCGGGCGGTGGGCGACCCGGCGGCACGGTTCCGGGAGGACTACCTCCGAGTGCTGAGGGCGCTCCGCTTTGCCGCCCGCTTCGGATTCACTATCGATCCCGCTACCTGGGCGGCCGCACGCGAGGCTGCCAAGGGCCTGGGGCGTCTGTCCGCCGAGCGGGTGCGCGAGGAATGGTTCAAGGGGTTGCGCACCGCGCGCGAGCTCGAGCCGCTGGTGCGGCTCTGGCACGAGTCCGGCGCGGCGGCCGCCTGGCTTCCCGAGCTGCGCCGCGCGGAAACGGCGGCGCTTCCGCCGGCAGAGCGGTCACCCGCTCCGCGTGACCCGGTGCTGCTCACGGTGCTGCTGGCTTCCGACCCCGCCGGGCTGCTCCGCCGTCTGCGCGCCTCCAACGCCGAGATCGCCCGCGCGGAGGCGATGGTCACGCGTCCTGCCGCCCCGGAGTCGGGAGACGAGGTGGCGGTGCGGCGATGGCTGGCGGCCGTCGGAAGCGCAGCCGATGACCTGGTCGAGCTGCATCGGCTGCGGGCCGGCACCGATCCGGTCTGGCTCGCGGCGCTCACTGCGATTCGCCAACGGGGCGATCCGCTCACCCGCGGGGAGCTGGCGGTGACGGGACGGGACCTGGAGGCGCTCGGCATCAGCGGCAGAGCCATCGGGGAGACCCTGGCGGATCTGCTGGATTCGGTGCTGGAGAATCCGGCGGCCAACACCCGGGAACGGCTGCTGGCGCTCGCGCGCGAGAAGTCGTGACCGCCCTCGGATTCGCGGTGGCCGCTGCGCTGGGCAACCTGGCCGGTGCGCTGGCGGTGGTGCGGAGCCTCCGCCGGGGGCTGCGGGCGATCGACGCCTGCCTCGCGTTCGGCGCCGGGTTCATGCTCGCGGTGGCGCTGCTCGGGGTGCTGCCGGAAGTGCTGCGCCAGGGCGAGGACGGCGCGCTCTACGTGCTGTTGGGCTATCTGGCGGTGCATCTCGCACAGCACGTCCTCACCCCGCACTTCCACTTCGGCGAGGAAACTCACCAGGTCAGCCGGTCGGCGGGCGTCTCCGCGCTTCTGGGGCTCACGCTGCACACCTTCTTCGACGGAGTCGCGATCGCCAGCGGGTTTCTGGTCTCGGGCGAGCTCGGCGTGCTGCTCTTCCTCGCCGTGCTGCTGCACAAGCTTCCCGAGGGGGTGACGATCGCCAGCGTGATGGTGGCGGGCGGCCAGACCCGGGCCCGGGCGCTGGCGGCGGCCGCGGTGCTCGGTCTCGCCACCATACTCGGCGTGGTCCTCACCGAGATCATGGCCCCGCTGGCGCACCATGGGCTGGCGCTGTCGGCTGGAGTGACCATCTACGTGGCGGCGTCGAACCTGGTGCCGGAATTCCAGGCCAAGCGGGGCTGGCTCACCGCCCTGGCATTCTTCGGGGGAGCGATGGGATTTTTCCTGACCGAGCGGTTGCTCGACTCGTGGACGCGGTGAGCCGCCCCGGAGGAAGCATGCCCAGGAAGCGGAGCGGGGGTCAGGGGGAGTCGCTGTTCAGGGCGACGCGCGAGGGGCAGCCGCTGGCGGCACGGATGCGGCCGAGGACGCTGGATGAGTTCGCGGGACAGGAGCACCTGCTGGCGCCGGGAAAGCCGCTTCGCGAGGCGATCGAGCGCGGAGTGCCGGGCTCGATGATCTTCTGGGGCCCACCGGGCAGTGGGAAGACCACGCTGGCCCATCTGGCCGCCAGCACCAGCGCGCGAATGTTCGTTCCCTTCAGCGCGGTCTCCGAGGGCGTGCCGCGGATCCGTGAGATCGTGGGCGAAGCCCGGGCGCGGCTCGACGCGGGCGCCTCCCAGACCATCCTCTTCGTGGACGAGATCCACCGGCTAAACAAGGCCCAGCAGGACAGCCTGCTGCCACCGTCGGAGGACGGCACCATTACCCTGATCGGCGCCACCACCGAGAATCCGAGCTTCGAGATCAACGGGGCGCTGCTGTCGCGGACCCGGGTGTTCGTGCTGCAGCCGCTGACCGCGGAACACGTGGCCGGGCTGCTCCGCCGCGCGCTGGAGGACCGGGAGCGGGGGCTGGGCCAGATGGAGCTGCGGGTGGAGGAGGAGGCCCTCGATACCATCGCGGCGGAGGCGGACGGCGACGCCCGGCGGGCGCTCACCGTGGTCGAAGCCGCGGCCGCGCATGTGGGCCAGGGGGGGACGATCACGCCAGAGGTGGCGCGGGAGGCCATGCAGAAGCGATTCGCCCGCTACGACAAGTCGGGCGAGGAGCACTTCAACCTGCTCTCCGCCTACCACAAGTCGCTCCGCGGCAGCGATCCCCAGGGGGCGCTCTACTGGATGGCGCGGATGCTGGACGGCGGGGAAGATCCCATGACGCTGTTCCGCCGTGCCATCGCGATGGCGGCGGAGGACGTCGGACTGGCCGATCCCAACGCGCTGATCATGGCGGTGGCGGCGCGCGACGCCTTTCACATGCTGGGTCCGCCGGAAGGGTACCTGCCGCTGGCGGAGATGACGATCTACCTGGCGACCGCGCCCAAGTCGAACAGCGCGAAGGTGGCGCTGGGCGAGGCCATGGCGGCGGCGCAGGAGACGCCGGCGGCGCCGGTCCCGATGCACATCAGGAACGCTCCCACCGGGCTAATGAAAGGGCTGGGGTACGGCAAGGGCTACCGCTACGCGCACGATTCGGCCGATGCCTATCTGCCGCAGGAATACCTGCCGGACGAACTGCGGGGAACGGCGTTCTACACCCCGGGCGGGTTCGGCTACGAGAAGCGGGTGGCGGAGCGCATGGAGTGGTGGGAGCGGAAGAAGCGGGCGGCAGAGGGGGATGGGGAGCCGGAGAAAGCGGAAAGGGAAGCATCGAGCGAGCAAGCGGCAGACACGACGGGGGACGGGAGCCGCGGGCCAGCGTGAACGGCTGCTGCTGTCATCTGTCATCCCGAGCGAAGGCGAGGGATCTTGCCGGCGTATCTCCGGTGACTGCGAGCAAGATCCCTCGCATTCGCTCGGGATGACACAGGAGCGACTCGGGTGCTTTCAGCCGGCCCGCTGGCGCCCTAGGCATATGCGGCCCGAGGATTGCATCGCTCCGCTACTTCGGGAGCTTGCTGTATCTTTCCCCCCGGGCCCAGGAGGGTGCGGATGCGCTTGAGGGCGGTCGCGGGCTGGCTGGTATGGGCGGCTACTTTCGGGGGGTGCGCCGGTCTGGGGAACACGCTGAAGGAGCCCGAGGTCCGGCTCGACCGCGTGATCGTGCGGGATGTCGGCGTCAGGGGCGGCACTCTCGAGCTCATGGTGGAGGTGGACAATCCCAACGGCTTTGATCTCCGCGGCACCGAGATCGA
>JACCRH010000428.1 GCA_013813675.1 Gemmatimonadales bacterium | reverse complement strand
CGGGCCAACGTCCGCATCGACCTGGGGCCGACCCTGGCCGAGGGGCGAGAGCTGCTGCAGAAGAATCTCAACCGGCGCCTGGGCGAGGGTGTGCGGCTCCGGGCCGAGATCCGCGGCGGCCAGGTGCAGGACATCCGGGCCGCGCCGGAGGCGCTGCTGGTGCGGGCCATCGCGTCCGGCCGGGCCGAGATCGTCCTGGATCCCAAGCTGGACAAGATCCTGGGGAAGGCTAAGGCTGTAACAGCTCCGCCGCTGCCCGCCTCCCCGATCGCACCGCCCCCTCCATCGTCGCGTTGAATCCCTCCCCACAGGTGGCCTCGCCGGCGAAGTAGAGCGTGGCCGCAACGGGCCGCGCCAGGGTTCGGTGCGCGCCGGCACCGCCCACCGCGACGTAGGTGTATGCGCCGCGAGCGAACGGATCGGCCTGCCAGTCGTGGAAGAGGTGAGACTCCAGGAGGGCGCCGACATCCCGCCGCGTCATGCCGAGCGCATGGGCGAGCGAGTCGACCGCAACGTCGACCAGCTCTCTCGCCCCGAGTCCGGCCAGGCGGGTCGCATAGGGACCGCCGGCCCACCCGGTGAGCGCGGGGACTTCCGGCTCCGCTGGGGTCCACCAGGTCGGGACCGGCTGGTCGTAGTCGTGGACGAAGGACATGTCGCCGAGCCCGGCGATCTCGCGCCAGAACGGTGCCCGGAATCGGAGTACCAGCTTCACCACACTACCGGTGGGGAGCAACCGTGCCGCAGCCCGCTTGTCCTCGAGGCGGGGGGTGAATCGAAGCCCGGCGGACTCGCCGGCATCGGGCTCGAGAAGTGACAGCGGCACCGTCACCACGGCCGAGTCGCCGCGAACCATGGTTCCACCGCGCGTGTCGACCTCCACACTGCCCGGCCGCCATCGCACCTGGCGTACCACCGTGCCGAGACGGACATCGCAACGCCCGGCGAGGGCGCGCGCAAGCGTCTCGACCGCGCGGCCCATCCCGCCTGGAGCGCGATGCTCCGAGGCGTCGGCCGGTTGGTTGCTCTCGACCTCGGCCAGCCAGCGGGTGCTGAGCCGCGCGGGATCGGCGGCGTGAAAGCCTTCGACGTACCGGAGCAGGTGCGACCGGGCCTCGGCGGCGTCACTCTCACCGCAGCACTGGTCGAGCGCCCGAAGCAGCGACCGGTCGGCGCCGGGCAGAGCGCTGGCCCGGCGGACCAGGTTGCCGGTGATCTCCCCCAGGTCGGAGAGGTCCCGCCAGCCGCCGGCCAGCCGCTGGAGCTCTCTGCCCCGCGCTTCGACCAGCGAGGCGCCGGTGCGTGAAAGCAGAGGGTGCACCGCGCCAGCGCTCCCCGCCCACTCGGCACCGAGGTCCACCGCCGTGCCGGCGGTGTCCCGCTCGGTCCATACCCGTCCGCCGAGGCGATCCCGGGCCTCGAGCAGCGTGACCGGCACACCGGCCTCGACCAGCCGCTCCGCCGCGGCGAGCCCGGCCAGGCCAGCGCCGATCACCAGAGTGGTCACGGCACGGCGGACTCAGGTGGAGAGCAAGTCGCGGTGCTCCGGGTGTTGCTCGATCCACTGGGCGACATACCAGCAGCTGGGAATGATGCGGAGGCCTTCGCTTCTCGCGTATTCGACCGCCGCCTCGACCAGCCGGCCGGCCAGGCCCTTGCCGCGTTCCGCATGAGGAACGTAGGTGCTGTAGAGTTCCACCACGCCGGCGCCGGCCGGAGCGTAGGCCAGGATGGCGGTGCCGGAGGGGGCAACGCTGGTGAAGCGGTGGGCGTCGCGGTCATGTTCGATGGACATGGAGAGGACGCTAGCCTGTTCGCCGGCCGATGGCCACTGGCCGCGCGGGGCTTCCACCGCAGTGATCTATGACTTCCGAGACTCTCATGACGAGCGTGCGCATCGATGGGGAAAGCTCGAGCTGGCCTCCCCTGCCCTACGAGGAGTGGAAGGACACCCAGTCCACCCTGCACTTGTGGACCCAGATGGTAGGCAAGATCCGGCTGGTGCAGACTCAGTGGACCAATCATTCCTGGCACGTCCCGCTCTACGTCACCGCGCGGGGGCTGACGACGTCGCCCATTCCCTACGGTTCGCGCACCTTCGAGATCGCATTCGATTTCCTCGATCACCAGCTCCGGGTCCAGACCGGCGAGGGCGCCGTAGAGTCCCTTCAACTCGCCCCCCGCACGGTGGCCGACTTCTATGGTGAGCTATTCGGCCGCCTCAAGGCGCTCGGCCTCGACATCAGCATTCGGACCGTGCCGAACGAGATCCCGGACGCGATTCCGTTCGAGCTGGATCGGGAGCACGGCACCTACTCGGCCGAGCACGCGGGGCGCTTCTGGCAGGCATTGGTTCACGCCGACCGCGTGCTCAAGAGCTTTCGCGCGCGGTTCGTCGGCAAGAGCAGCCCGGTCCATTTCTTCTGGGGCGGCTTCGACCTGGCCGTCACCCGGTTCTCGGGTCGGCCGGCGCCGCAGCACCCCGGCGGAGTGCCGAACCTGCCGGACTGGGTGGCGCGGGAGGCCTACTCGCACGAGGTGAGCAGTTGCGGATTCTGGCCGGGTGGTGCCGCGATGCCTGAGCCGGTCTTCTACGCCTACGCCTATCCTGAGCCGGAGGGCTTCAAGACGGCAACCCTGCGACCGGCCACCGCGCGGTACGACGCCAGTCTGGGCGAGTTCCTCCTTCCCTACGACGCGGTGCGGCGATCGAGCGCTCCTGACGCTACGCTCCTGGAATTCCTGCAGGACAGCTACGAGGCCGCCGCCGACCGGGGCGCGTGGGATCGCTCGGCGCTGGAGCGGCGCGGCGAAGAGAGCCGATGACTCACCTCGCGAGCCAGTAGGACACTTTCACCAAAAAGGTGTGGTTCGCCCGCTGGCGAAAGAGATCGCGGAGGTCGCCGCCGAAGGACTTGGCGCCTTCGAACTCCGCGGCTGCCTGCCGCCCCTGACTCCACACCAGGAACAGGGTGGACCCCGGCCGATACTCCCAGCGGAAAACCAGGTTGGAGCGGAATTCCTGCACGTTGAACCCGCCGGGGTCTCCGGCAACGGCCTCGTCGGCATAGGGCCGGTAGCGGGCCTCGTACGCGGCCGCTCTGGCCTGGCCCACCTCGCGCACGTCGGTGTACGTGCCCTTGGAGACGAAGGGTGAGGCGTACACCTGGAGTGAGGTGTTGGGCGTGAAGGTGTAGCCCAACCGCCAGGTGAGGGCCAGCGTCTTCTGCTCCAGGTGCGCGAAGGTGTAGTGGCGGGCCCCCTCGGGGTCGGTGAAGGTCCCGACGTACTGGGTGTCGTTGCGATTGCGCTCGTAGGTGGCACTGAGGGACGTGGTGAAGCGGGTGGAGACCTTGAGCTTCACCTCAGGCTCCAGCTCGAGCGATTCCGACCTGCCCCGATCCCCCCGCCAGTAATTCACCCAGAAAGCCGGCACCAGCGGCCTCCGCTCGTCGCCCTCGATGCCGGCCCATGGCGCCATATATGGATCCTGCCGTATCGCCGGTCCGCCCCGGGCGCAGCGGTCGCAATACGTGGCGCCGAGCTGGCCCAGCGTGCCACCGACGTGGAGCCACCAGCGATTATTGAACTGGGTGTGCACGTTGGTGTTGAACGCACGCTCGGTGGGCAGCCCCGCGATGCTCCAGTGCTCCCAATTGTTGAAGTTCCACCTCAACTCTCGGAAGACCCGGTTGGGATTCCGGAACGCCAGGGCGGCCCAGCTGGTCCACATCTGCTGGTCCGCCTGACGGAGAAAGCCGACGTCATTGATCTCGAACCCCGCCGAGCGGCGCTGGTAGGCCGTCTCGAACACGAGCCGTCTGCCGCCGACTTTAGCGAACCTGAGCTCCAGATTGGTTCCGCTCAGCGCCGTCCGGGTTGAATCGTAGTCCAGGGGACCGTCCGGGCGCTGATAGAGGTGCACCGGGTCCTGCTGGGTCCGGGCAATCGCCTCCGCACTGCCGGCTACCCGGCTGAAGTCGAACGACCCCGAAACCTCGAAGGTCCCCCCGAAACGCCGCCGACCGTCGATGCCGCCGGTGTAGGCACTGCCGTGCAGGAAGGGCTCGCTGCTCGGATCGAGCGAGCGGCTCACCGCGGTCGCGATGAACCCGAAGCTGCCGTCTCCGTAGTGGTAGTCCTGATTTCCCCGCGCGACGAGGTAATTGGTGGAGGGCTCCAGAGTGCCGCCGGGGCCGCCCACATCGTCGGTGACGGCGTCCAGCACCCCGACCGAGAAGCCACCCGGGAGCCGGCCGGTGACCTTTGCGGCTCCCAGTATCCTGGTGGATGTGGGCGACGACTCGTCGCCGTACCGGTCGGCGAGCTGAGGGGAGCGCCCGATCCGGCGGGAATAGAACAGCCCTTCACCGGTCTCACAGTCCACCACTACGACGCAGTTCACGTTGAAGGTGAAGAGTCCCTTCCCTTCCACGAAGAAGGGCCGCTGCTCCCGGAAGAAAGTTTCGAAGGCGCCCAGGTTGAGCACTGACGGATCGGCTTCAACCTGGCCGAAATCCGGGTTGACCGTGGCGTTGAGCAGCAGGTTCGAGGCGACCCGGTACTTCACATCGCCGCCGACAGTCACCTCCTGATCTCGCCCGTAGTCGTCGGAAGCGGGGCCCTGGACGTTCTTGGTCACCAGGTAGGGCGTGACCTCGGCGTGGGCCGGGCTGGACAGTCCTTCGAGGCCGGTCAGCTCGCCGAACTGGGATGTGATGCCCGAGCGGGAGGTGCGGTAGAGCGGCCAGGTGACGGTTTCGGTGTAGCGCTGGATCACCCGCCACACCAGCAGGCCGAAGGTGACGTCGCCCTTCGCCGAGTAGTGCAGCTGGGAGAGCGGAATGCGATACTCCGCGGTCCAGCCCAGTGAGTCGATCCGGGTCGCCACGTCCCATACGGCGTCCCAGGATACGTCTTCATTTCCGTCATTGTAGATGGCATAGTCCGCCTTGACCCCGGCGGGGTTGACCTCGAACTGATATCCGGTGCGCCGGTCGTGATACGGGTCCAGCATCAGCGTGACGAGGTCGGAGGAAGTCTGATCGTCCCGGCGGGAGAGCAGACTCACGATGCTGTCGGGGTGGGGATCGAACGCGCGCACGAAGACGTACAGATTGTCCGCGTCGTAGGCCACCCGGGCTTCGGTCCGCAGCCGGGGCGCCGCGCCTTCGCTGGGCTTGGCCTGGAGGAATCGGTCGATGGCCGGGGCGGACCCCCAGGCGGCGTCGGCATCTCGGCCGTCGAGGACGGGCGGCTCGCTTACGCGCGTGGCCCGGACGGCCGTCGCGGTGGGAAGCGCTGGAGCAGGCGTCATCGCCTGCGCTTGAAGGACCAGAAGCACGCTCAACCAAGTCGCCACTCGGAGACGCTCGCGGGAAGGGTACCGCCTTAGACACTCGATCGGCTCCCAGGGTTGGACGGATTGCGGCGGGCGCCCGGCCGTGCTCCATTAGTCTGCCTGATCCACCACCCCATCCCGAGGAGCGCTTTGCCGTTCACTTCCCTGAAGCTCCACCCCAGTCTCCTGAAGGGCATCAAGGAGCTCGGCTTCGCGCGGCCCACGCCGATCCAGGCCGATGCCATTCCACCGGCGCTCGACGGGCGGGACGTCCTGGCCTGCGCCATGACCGGCAGCGGCAAGACGGCGGCCTTCATCCTGCCCATCCTGCACCGGCTGATCGACCGGCCGCGAGGTACCACCCGGGCCCTGGTGCTCACGCCTACCCGCGAGCTCGCGGCTCAGATCCTGGAAGACCTCAACGACCTGGCGGTGCACACACCGGTGACTGCGGCGTCGGTGTTCGGCGGAGTCGGCATGGGTCCGCAGGAGCACGCGTTCCGGAGCGGCGTGGACGTGATTGTCGCGACCCCAGGCCGCCTTCTGGACCACTTCAGCCAGCCGTACGCCAAGCTCTCCGCCCTGGAAGTTCT
>JACCRH010000373.1 GCA_013813675.1 Gemmatimonadales bacterium | reverse complement strand
CGTGGTCGGTCGTTCAGTGGTCACGGATCAACTCCCTCTCCGCCAGGTTGGACAAGTATTCGGCGACGTCGGCGGTGACGTCGGTTCGGTAGCGCTCGCCGAGAATCCCGGCGATCTCTCCGATCGTCCGGCGTCCGTCCACCAGCTCGAGAATGGCCTTGCCGGTGTCGTTCAGCAGTACGGCGCCCTCGGGATAGAGCAGCACCGGACGGTTGCGCACCGGGTCGAAATCGAGGCGCGCGAGCCTCCAGAGCGATGGGACCGCCTCGCTACTCAGCATACGCATGGTGAATCGTGTCGATCAGGGCCCACAGCATCTCCAGCTTGAACGCGAGCGCCTGGAACGCGCCGCGCTGGGTGTCCACCGTGGTGCAATGCCGCTGCACGATGGCGAGGCCGTGGCGCACGTCGCGCGGGGCCTGAACCAGCCGGCTCTTGAAGTAGTCCAGCGCCTCGGGCGGGATCCAGGGGTAGTGCTTGGGAAACGCCTCGATCCGCTGCTGGTGAATCCTCGGTGCGAAGAGCTCGGTGAGTGACGAGGCCACCGCTTCCACCCACGGCTTGGTCCGGCAGAAGGTGACGTACGACTCGCAGATCAGCCGGGCCGCGGGGAGCACGTGCCGCTCGTCCTCCATCTCCTCCCGAGGCACTCCGAGCGAGACGCCGAGCCGGATCCACAGCTCGATGCCGCCGGTGCCCGGCTCGGTGCCGTCGTGGTCCACGATCCGCTGGATCCACTCCCGCCGGACCACTGGATCGGGACAGTTGGACAGGATGGCGGCGTCTTTTCGGGGCACCACCCGCTGATACGCCAGCCGGTTGGCCACCCACCCCTGAAACTGGCGGGGGGAGAGCCGCCCCGCGTACATCAGCTGGTGGAAGGGGTGCTCCACGTAGTACGCCCCGCTGAACGAGCGCAACGTCTCCTCCAGCGCGGCCGGCGACAGCGGGCGCTCCAGCGTGGGAATCGGCGGGCGAGGAGCCGCGGAGAGCCGGGAGGAGGAAAGGGTCGCGGTCATGGTGCGAGCGTTCCAGTCATGGGTGCAAGGTAGCCGCTGGTCAGAGAGTGAATCGCATGCCGTCGGCGCCGACCGCCAGACCCCGACGCTCCACCAGGGCGCGCTCGGGCGAATCCTCGATCAGCATCGGGTTGGTGTTGTTGATATGGGTGTAGACCCGGTGCCGGCTTCGCAGCGCGGCGAGGCGCTCCAGGCTTCCATCCGTGCCCGAGACCGGTAGATGGTCCATCTGGCGAGCCGTGCGCTCGCCGATGCCGAGGGCGATCAACTCGTCGTCCTTCCAGAAGGTACCGTCGAAGAGGACCAGCTCGGCCTGACCGAGGAATCCGAGCAGGGTGTCGTCCAGCCCGCCACAGCCGGGTACGAAGGCGCAGATCCCGCCGGTCGCCTGGTCACTGATCAGCAGGCCGACCGTGTGTCCCGGGTGATCGCCGCGGGCGAACCGAGGCGGGCCCGCGGGCACCGTGAAGCAGGAGACCGTCAGGCCGCTGAGACCTCCATCGTGGTAGCAGAGCGGGGTCGAGCCTCCGACCGGAAGGTTCGCCAGCCGCACCTCCGCGAATGCCCGGGCGACGGGCAGGATTCGCGAGTCGTGCTCCACGATACGTCGGACCGCAGGGGTGGCGTAGATCTGGAGATAGCGTCCCTCCCGCAGCAGTAGAACACCGAGGGTGTGGTCGAGCTCCGCGTCGGTGAGGACGACGCCTTCGACCGGGACCTGGCGCATGCCGGCCGGCTTCCCGATGGGCAGCCTGGCGATTTGAGCGTGGACGTCCGGCGAGGCGTTGAGCAGGAACCAGCGGCGTCCGTCGGCGCTGACCGCCGCGGAGGACTGGCTGCGGTGTCGCGCCCGCTCGGGGTCGCTCCGTGCGACTCGGCAGGTGGGACACCAGCAGTTCCATTGGGGAAACCCGCCGCCCGCGGCGGTTCCCAGGAGAATGACTTGCACCCGGAAAAAGTAAGGGGCCCGCTTTCGCGAGCCCCTTACCGATGGTAGAGCGCCTTTAGAGCGTTGCGACGTAGGCGGTGACTTCCATCGTGACGGCCACGACCTCGGCCTCGGGCTTGGTCCACGTCATAAGCACCCTCCGGAATTGAGTTGGTGGGCCCTGGGGACCCGGGATAGCGTTGGGTGGCATCACCCAGCCGGAGCCGTTCGGCCCGACGCTGCCCGGTTTAATGCAGACGGCGTGCCGCTCTGGCATGTGGACCTGGAAACGGAGGTAAGTCACTGGGGAACTTAACGGTACGGTGAGAGGGCGGGGGACTGAAAAACCGCGCGCGGATGGGTGAGATGGCGCTAGATGGGTGATGTCACCCACCCGATCTCCACCCGCTTCGCTTCATCGTTACAGACCGTACTTCTTGAGCCGGTACCGGAGGGTATCCCGAGAAATGCCGAGGTGCTGGGCCGCGCGCGTCTGATTCCCGTCGGCTTCGCGGAGGGCCTGCTCGATGAGCGACCGCTCCCACTGCTCCAGGTCCATCCCGGCCGGCCGGGACGAGGCCGGTTGCGCCGAGTCGTCGAGCGCCGCCGAATTGTCGGGAGGAACCTCCAGCGACAGGGGCTCGATCTGAAGCGTCGGGCCCCGACTCCACAGCACAGCCCGCTCGATCACGTGACTCAGCTCCCGCACGTTTCCTGGCCAGGGGTAGGCGAGCAGGAGCTCGTGAGAACGGGGATCGATCCGCTCGACCGGCTTGGCATACTTGGCGCTGAATCGCTGAAGAAAATGCTGCGCCAAGGTGAGCACGTCCTGGCCCCGCTCCCGCAGCGGGGGGAGCCGCAGCAGAATCACGGCCAGCCGGAAGTAGAGGTCGCGGCGAAAGCGCTCCCGCTGCGACTCGCGCTCCAGGTCGCGGTTGGTGGCGGCAAGGATGCGGACGTCGATCTTCCGGTCGCGAATCCCCCCGACCCGCCGCACGGTACGGTCCTCCACCGCCTTGAGCAGCTTGCCCTGCAGCGACAGCTCGACGTCGCCCACTTCGTCGAGCAGGAGAAAGCCGCCCTCCGCCGCCTCGAACAGCCCCATCCGCGACTCTTTCGCGTCGGTGAAGGCGCCCCGCTCGTGGCCGAACAACTCCGCCTCCATCAAGGTCGCGGGCAGCGCGGTGCAGTTCACTTCGATGAAGGGTTTGGAGGCGCGCCGGCTTCCGCCGTGAATGGTCCGGGCGACCAGGCCCTTGCCGGTGCCGGTCTCCCCGATGATGAGGACCGGTGGAGTCTCGTCCAGCGCCGCGATCTGCCGGGCCTGGTCCAGGACGGCGCGCATGGAGGGCGACTCGCCGACCACGCCGGCGAAGGGAACGTCCCCTGCCGCCCGGCGCCGGTAATAGGAGAGCTCCTGCCGCAGCTGGAAGTGCTCGCGGGCGCGGTCCGCCAGCAGCTTCAGCTCCTCCAGGTCCACCGGCTTCTTGAGGTAGTCGAAGGCGCCCAGCTTTACCGCCTCGACCGCGCCTTCGATGGTGCCGTAGGCCGTCATGATGACGACCGGGATCGAAGGGTCGAACTCTCGGATCCGGCGCAGCAGCTCGATGCCGTCCATCCCGGGCAGCCGCACGTCGGAGAAGACCACGTCGGGGCGGAGCGTTTCCAAGAGGCCGAGCGCCTGTTCCGCGTCCGGCGCGATCTCGGCCTCGTACCCGGACTCCAGCAGAAACGCCTTCACCGCTCGGGCCAGGGTCCGCTCGTCGTCGACGATGAGCACTGTGCCATTCATGGCGCCTCCGCCGGTGGGAGCCGGACCCGGACCGTGGTGCCCACGCCGGGGGCGCTCTCGATCTCCAGCCGCCCGCCGTTCTGTTCCACGTAGCGCTTGGCGATGGCGAGCCCGAGCCCGGTGCCTTCCTGCCGGGTGGTAAAAAACGGCTCGCACACCGAGGGAAGCACGGCGGCTGGGATGCCCACGCCGGTGTCGGACACCTCGACGACGACTTCGCCGCCGCCCGAACCGCCGTCCGCCGCCTGCGCGCCGACCCGGAGCCGGCCGCCAGCCGGCATCGCGTCGAGCGCGTTGGAGACCAGCTCGATCAGCGCCTGCTCCAACTGCATCGGGTCCACCCGCACCTCCGGAAGATCGGCGGGCAGGTCCACCTGCAGCACGACCTTGCGCTCCCTGAGCGGCTCGGCGAAGGCGGGGAGCAGATTTTCGACCAACCGGTCGAGCCGCTCCGGCATGGGATGGTAGGGCGCCGGCCGGCTGAAGCTGAGCAGGTGGCTGATCCGGCGGTCGAGCCGGTCCACCTCCTCGACGATGGCGTCGAGGTGCTCCCGGGAGGACGGCGAGTCGGGGTGCCGGCGGACCAACTGGGCCGCGGCGCGGAGACTGGCAAGCGGATTCCGAAGACCGTGCGCCACCGCGGCGGCCATCTCGCCGATCGAGGCGAGCTTCTCCGACTGGACCAGTTGGGCCTGGGTGCGTTCGAGCTGCGCCACGTTCTGCCGGAGACTCTCGGTCATCCGGCCGAAGGCCCGGGCGAGCTCGCCGATCTCGTCGCGGGAGCTGGCGGGCACCGGATGGTCCAGCCGGCCCGAGCCCACCACCGCCATCGCTGCGGTCAGCTCCCGGATGGGCCGGGCGAGCCCCCGGGAGATGAGCCAGGAGGCGAACAGCCCGCCAGCGAGGGTGAGGGCGATGATGCCCAGCAGGGTGGTGCCCTCGCCGGCCAGGATCTCCTCCAGTCTGGTGTACGCTCCGCGGACACTCGACTCGCGCGCCCGGCGGTACACTTCGCGATTCATCTGGGTCAGCGCGGGCTGAAGCCGGCCTTTCAGCTCGCGTTGCGCCAACCCGAACGCCTCAGCTCGGCGGCCGCCGTCGGACAGGTCAAAGACGCTGTCCGCGACCAGACGGATCTCGCGCTGAATGCGGGACACGCCATCGGCCAACGGCGACTCCTCGGGGCCGAGCTCCGCCCGCCAGCGATCCTCCCAGTACCGCACCACGTCCGCGGCGAGCTGGAACTCCCGGCGTGCGCCGGGATCGAGCCCGCTCAGGTAGCGCCAGACGATCTCGCCCTGGTCGAACATGGCGGTCTCCAGCTCCGCGTAGGTCCGGGTCCGGGCCATGCTTTCACCCAGCGCGTCCAACGCACGACGCT
>JACCRH010000355.1 GCA_013813675.1 Gemmatimonadales bacterium | reverse complement strand
TCGCTACGCTCAGGATGACAAATGCCACGCCCGACCGATGCACCATGTGGCCAGTCGCCGCCCATGGCCCGCCCGCGCCGCGCATGGCCCGCCCGCACCGCACACGGCCCGCCCGCACCGCACACGGCCCAGCCGCGACCTCCCCCCTCCCACAGGCATTCTCCCCGGGGCTGCCTTCCCGGGGCTCCGGAAGTAGCATTCGACAGGGATCGGCGTCTTCCCATCTCACCCACCCCCACTGGAGCGCATGACCCTTCGACGAGTCGCCGTCGTGCTGCTGCTCGGCCTGGCCGGCCTCGCCCCCCGGCTCCGGGGCCAGGTGCGATCGGTCACGCTCCCCGACGCCATCCGGCTGTCGGAACGGGTGCAGCCACTGGTGGTCCGTGCTGCCGGTGACCTGGAGACGGCCGCCGCCCAACGGCGGAGCGCATGGGGCGCGTACCTTCCCTCGCTCACGGCCAGCTCCTCCGCCAGCTCCTTTTTCTCGGAGGGTACCTCCCGCATCGATCCAATCACCGGCCAGCTCCTGAGCGGAAATTCCTCCAACCGGAGCCTGAGCACTTCGCTCTCCGCCAGCGTGGATCTCTTCACCGGCTTCCGCCGGGGCGCCGAGTCGCGGGCGGCTCGGGCCAACCAGGGCGCCGCGGAGGCGTCGTTCGTTGATGCCCGCTTTCAGCAGGCGCTCACGACCACCAACCAGTTTCTCGACGCGCTCGCCGCCCAGCAACTGCTCCGGGTGCGGGAGTCCAGTGTGCGCCGGGCGGAGGAGCAGCTCAAGACTTCGGTCGCCAAGCTTCGCGCGGGGTCGGCCACCCGGTCGGACTCGCTCCGGTCGCTGGTGACGCTGGGCAATGCCCGGCTGGAGCTGATCAGGGCAGGCACCGACCTGGCGGCCGCGGAGGCCGGATTGGCCCGGCTGATCGGTGAGACCGGTCGGGTGCAGGCGGCCGACGACTCGGCCTTTTACCGGGTGCTGACCTCGCCCGACACCGCGGCGATCCGGGCCGAGGCGGAGGCCAGGAGTCCGCGGATCCAGAGCGCGAGCGCGGTGGCGGAGGCCGCGAGGGCCGGCCTCACGGCATCGCGCTCGGCCTACTGGCCGAGCCTCTCGCTCTCGGCCAACACGGCGTGGAACGCAAGTCGCACGAACGACTACGATCTGTTCAACCAGCGGCAGCTCAGTCTCGGTCTCCGCTGGAACCTGTTCGACCGCTTCGACCGCGAGCTCGCGATCGCGCAGCGTTCGGCAAGTGCCGAGGTGGCCGACGCAACCGCGGCCGACGAGCAGCGGGCGGTGGCGGCCGAGCTCACCGCCCAGCTCGCGGAGCTCGACGCGGCCCGGATCCAGATCGAGATCACCCTCACCAGCGTCGTCGCCGCGACCGAGGATATCCGGGTCCAGCAGGAGCGCTACCGGCTCGGCGCCTCCACCATCGTGGACGTGCTCACCTCGCAGGAAGCCCTCAACCAGGCGGAGGTCGATGTGGTGGTGGCCCGATTCGATTACCTGCGCGCCAAGGCGTCGCTCGAGGCGCTGATCGGACGGACCCTGTGAGCAGCTCGATGACCGACACCGCCGAGCGCATGGCCATGCTGCCCCCGGACCTGCCGCGCGATGCCGTCATCGTCACCCGGAACCTCCAGCGCGACTACGACATGGGGGGCGAGGTGGTGCACGCGCTCCGAGGGGTGGATGTGGTCATCCGGAAGAACGAGTTCGTCGCGATCATGGGGCCTTCGGGATCGGGCAAGTCCACCCTGATGAACCTGGTGGGCTGCCTGGACAGTCCCACGGCGGGCGAATACTGGCTCAACGGCCACCGGGTCTCGGAGCTGGGCGACGACGCGCTGGCCCGGATCCGCAACAAGGAGATCGGCTTCGTGTTCCAGACCTTCAACCTGCTGCCCCGCGCCACGGCCCTGCACAACGTGGAGCTGCCGCTGGTGTACGCCGGCATCGGCTCCCGGGAGCGCCGCGCCATCGCCGCCGACGCCCTCGACCGCGTCGGGCTGAAGGATCGGATGCAGCACCGGCCCAACGAGCTGTCCGGCGGGCAGCGCCAGCGGGTGGCAATCGCCCGCGCGCTGGTCAACACTCCCAGCATCCTCCTCGCCGACGAGCCCACCGGCAATCTCGACAGCGGCACCAGCCAGGAGATCCTGGGGCTGTTCGAGGCGCTGCACGACGAAGGGCAGACGATCGTGCTGGTGACGCACGAGGCCGACATCGCCGCGCACGCCAGGAGACAGGTGCATCTCAAGGACGGGCGGGTGGAGCGGGACTTCGGGACCGAAGGAAGGCCGGCGTGAGGGTGACGCAGCTCCGCGGAACGGACGTGACGCAGCTCCGCGGAACCGACGTGTCATCCCGAGCGCAGCGAGGGATCTTCCCCGCAAGCTCCGAAGCTCGACGGGCAAGATCCCTCGCTGCGCTCGGGATGACATTGCTGCATGTTCGCGTGGCGAAGACGGTGCTCCTGGCCCCCCTCGCCCTCCTCCCCGGCTGCAAGAAGGAAGAACCCCCCGTCACCTACCAGGCCGTGCCCGTCGAGCGGCGCGACATCGTGGTCTCGGCCCGGGCCTCCGGAACCATCCAGCCCGACACCGTGGTCGAGGTGAAGTCCAAGGCCTCGGGCGAGATCCTCGAGCTGAAGGTGGAGACCGGCCAACTGGTGCGGCGCGGCTCACTCATGGTGCGGGTGGATCCACGGAACCCACGCAACCTGATGGCACAGGCCCAGGCCGACCTGGAGGTGGCGGAGGCGCGGCTCACCAACGCCACCTCGCAGAAGCGGCGGGCCGACGAGCTGTTCAAGTCACAGTCCATCACCCAGCAGGAACACGAGAACGCCCTGCTCGACTACGCCAACGCCCGCGCGGAGGTGGTCCGCGCGCGGGTCGCGGTGGACGACGCCCGCGACCAGTTGGACGACACCAACGTGCTGGCGCCGATCACCGGCACGATCATCGAGAAGCAGGTGGAGCGGGGCCAGGTGATCTCATCCCCCACCAGGGACGTGGGCGGCGGGACGGTACTCATGAAGATGGCCGACTTGGGACTGGTGCAGGTGCGGACGCTGGTGGACGAGACCGACATCGGGAAGATCCAGGTCGGCCAGCGGGCCACGGTGACGGTGGATGCTTTTCCCAACCGCCCCTTCGAGGGCGCTGTCCTCAAGATCGAGCCCCAGGCGCAGACCGAGCAGAACGTCACCATGTTTCCGGTGCTGGTGCGGATCGACAATCGGGGTGGCCTGCTCCGGCCTGGTATGAACAGTGAGGTCGAGGTGCATGTGGGCAATCGAGAGGACGTCCTGGCCGTGCCCAGCTCAGCGCTGCGCACCCAGCGCGACGTGGGATCGGCGGCGGCGGTGCTGGGACTGTCGGCCGAAGCGGTCCAGCGGGAGTTGACCGCAGCGCAGCAGGTCGGCCGCTCGGCGGGCCAGACCGATTCCAACCGCGCCATGGTCCAGCGCGATGGGCGCCCGGCGAGCGGACGAAACCGCGGCGGGAGCGTGGACGTTTCTTTCGGAGGCCGCTATATCGTATTCGTGAAGCGCCGTGAGGGACCCAAGGCGGTCTGGATCCGGACCGGCCTCACCGACCTCGACTACAGCGAGGTGGTGGAGGGGCTTCAGGCGAGTGACTCGGTGCTGATCCTTCCCAGCGCGAGTCTGGTGCAGTCGCAGCAGGAGTCCCAGGAGCGGTTCAACCGCATGACCGGAGGCGGCGGCCTGCCGGGCATGCAGCAGCAGGGCGCCACGCCGGCCGGCGCCCGCACCCCGCCGTCGGGAGGGCGCTGACCGATGCTGGTGGGCGAGACGGTGGCGGTCGCGTTCCAGTCCATCCGGGCCAACAAGCTGCGCTCGGTGCTCACCATGCTCGGAATCATCATCGGCGTCGGTGCGGTCATCACCATGGTGGCGCTCGGCAGCGGCGCGCAGAAAGCGGTGGAGGACCGCATCGCGGCGCTGGGCGCGAACGTATTCACCGTGTTCGCCGGCCAGGGAAGTCGGGGAGGGATCCGGATCACCGACCGCACCATCCTCAGTACCGACGACTACGAGGCCCTGGTCCGCGACGGCAAGCTCCTGAGCGCCGTAGTGCCCGAGATGCAGCAGTCACTCCAGGTGAAGTTCGGCAACCAGAACAGCAACATCAACGTGGTCGGCACCACCCCGAACTACCTCCAGGTGAAGAATTACACGGTCCCCCACGGCAGGATGTTCACTCCGGGCGACGACGAGGCGCGGCAGCGCTACGCGGTGCTCGGCGATGCCGTGCCCAGGATGCTGGGCGCCAACCCCGCCGCCATGATCCACCAGACGCTGCAGATCCGCGGAATCAACTTCGAGATCATCGGGGTCCTGAGCGAGAAGGGATCCGCTGGCGGCTGGTCCAACCCCGACGAGCAGATCATCATTCCGCTGCAGACCGCCAAGTACCGCGTGTTCGGATCCGACCGGCTGCGCTCGATGTCGGTGCAGGTGGCCGATGGCGTGCCGCTGCAGCAGGGGATGGTGGACCTGGAGCGCATTCTCCGCCGGGAGCACCGGATCCGGCCCGGCGGCGAGAACGACTTCACCGTCCGGAACCAGCAGGACATCCTGGCGACTCAGCAGCAGACCACCCAGGTGTTCACCACCCTCCTGGCGAGCATCGCGGCGGTGAGCCTCCTGGTCGGCGGCATCGGGATCATGAACATCATGCTGGTGTCGGTCACCGAGCGGACCCGGGAGATCGGGGTGCGAAAGGCGCTGGGTGCCACCCGGAGAAACATCATGCTCCAGTTTCTGGTCGAGGCGCTGGCGCTCTGCCTGGTCGGCGGGCTCATCGGGGTGCTCACCGGGATCGGTACCGCAACGGCGCTCTCCCGGGTCATGCAGTGGAATACCCTGATCTCGCCGGTGGCCGTCGGGGTGGCGTTCGGATTCAGCGCGCTGGTGGGACTCTTCTTCGGGATCTGGCCCGCGCGGCGAGCCGCCCGGCTCGATCCCATCGTGGCGCTGAGGTACGAGTAGGATGGCGAGCCCGACCCCGGTCAAGCGGCACCACGGCCTGGTGCGGCTGGCGCACTGGCTGAACGCGATCCTGCTGGTCGGCATGATCGCGAGCGGTCTCCAGATCTATGCCGCGTTTCCCCATTTCGGGCCTCGGGGCGCACCCTACCCGGTGCCCAATCCTTGGGCCGGCGAAAGCTTCCCCGAGTGGGCTCGCCTGGGCGGCTGGCTCGCCGGAGCGCTCAACTGGCACTTTGCCCTCGCCTGGCCCTTCGTCATCACCGGGCTGGTCTATCTCGGATTCCTGGCGCTCTCAGGCGAGTGGCGCTCGCTGCTCTTCCGCCCCCGCGACGTGCGCCCCGCGGTGGACATGCAGCTCTACTACCTGCGGATCCGGCGGGAACATCCGCCCCAGGGCAAGCACAACGCCCTGCAGAAGGCCGCCTATACCGGAATCGTGGTGCTGGGGGCAATTTCGGTGCTGAGCGGCTTCGCGATCTACAAGCCGGTCCAGCTCTCCTGGCTGACGGCACTGTTCGGCGGGTACGAGCTCGCCCGCTACTGGCACTTCGTCACGGTGTGGATCTTCGTGGGGTTCACCCTGCTGCACGTGGCGTTGGTGCTCCTGGTGGACTCGGCGTCCCTCCGGGCGATCATTACCGGCTGGTACCGGGGGAGGTTCCCAAGCCATGGCTGATCGGGGCGGAGTGAGCCGCCGGGACTTTTTTCGGCTCGGCCTCGCGGCGGGGCCGGCCTCGCTGGTGGCGGCGTGCGGGTGGGACGGCGGGGCGGCGCTCGAGCCCGGGCTCAGGGCGTTCGGGCGGGTCAACGACTGGGTGGGCGAGAACATCCTGCTCTCCGGCTCGAGGCTCGCGCCGGAGTATTCGATCTCCCAGCGAACCCCCGCACCGCTCTTCCCCGCGTATTCGATCACCTACAACCAGAAGCGGGCCTATCCCGCGCCTGTCGCCGGCTGGGAGCTCGAGGTGGATGGAGAGGTCCGCTCCCCGAAGCGGTTCACGCTGGAGATGCTCGAGGGGCTGCCGCGGGTCTCCTACACCGTGAAGCATCACTGCGTCGAGGGATGGACCGCCATCGGAACCTGGACCGGGGTGCCGGTCTCGGTCGTCGCCGAGCTGGTGCGGCCGCTGCCGGCAGCCCGATATCTCCGGTTCGACTCCTTCGACAGCGGCTACTCCAACGGATGGGACCTCGCCAGCGCGATGCACCCCCAGACCATCCTGGCCTACGCCTACAACGATCGCCCGCTCACCCGCGAGCGCGGCGCTCCCCTCCGCCTCTATTCGCCCGTGAAGCTCGGCTACAAGCTCACCAAGTATCTCACCACGATGAGCTTTACCCGCGAACGGCACGGCGGATACTGGGAGGACCAGGGCTATCCCTGGCTCGCGGGCGTCTAGTCTCCTCTTTCCTGTAGGCCTCACGCTGGGGCTCCTCGCGGCGCGGGTAGTCGCGGCCCCGCCGCTCTCCGATCCACTCGGAGGCCCCCTCCCCTCCAAGCTTCACCTCATCGCGCCACCATCGTACGTCGTGCTGGCCCCGCTCTATTCCCTGTGGGACGGGGTCGCGATGCTGAGCATAAGTCGGCTGCACGGGTTCCTGACCGGAATGGCGCTCCTGTACCTCGCCTGGAGAGTGGCGCGCCTGATCCGCCGGCGGCGGCTGGCGCCGCGTGAGGAAGGCCGGGCGCTCGTGGGAGCGCTCGCGGCCCTGGCGGCCTTCGTGGCGGGAGGCTTGGTGTCCCACCGGCCGATGGTCAAGCTGGCGGGGGCCCCGCCTGGCGTGGCGGTGGTGGATTTCCACAGCCACACCAACGTGTCACACGACGTGCGCGGCACGGCGATGGGCGGCTTCGATACGAAGAAAAACCTCGCCTGGCATCAGCGCGCGGGGTTCGACGCCGTCTTCGTCACCGATCACAACACGACGGCGGGGCTGGTGCCGACCGACGGCCCGGTCGCGCTCTGCCGCGGCCGCGAGGTGAGCGCTTGGCGGGCGCACATCGTGCTGCTGGGGGGCGAGCTGGACTCGGTGCGGGGACCCTACCGCCGGGACTCGGCGGGACTGCGCCGGCTGCTGGCCGATGCCGACACCAGCTACGGCGCGGTCTCGATCGCCTCCCTCCCGGAGTACGAGCGCCACCACTGGGGCCGGCTCGACTCGCTGGTGAGCGCGGGGGTCGATGGCTTCGAGATCGTGAACGCCTCTCCCAAGGCCAACGAGCTGACGCGCGCCCGGCGCGACACGGTCATCGCCCTGGCGAGGAGCACCGGGACGCTGGTGGTCGGGGTGACCGACCACCACGGCTGGGGTGCCACCAACATGGTCTGGAGTCTGGTCGAGGTCCGGAACATGGCAGTCGAGCCCGAGCGCATCTGCGCCGGGATTCTGAGCGAGCTGCAGCGAGGATTTGCCGCGGTGAGGGTGGTGGAGCGCCATCGCCTGCGGCCCGACGACTGGTGGCCCGGCTGGCTCACACCCCTCGCGGTGTTGTGGGAGACCTGGAGGGGGATGGGCTGGGAGCTCACCTTGGCCTGGCTGGCTTGGATCTGGGCGCTGTGGATGGTGGGAAGGACCCGGTACCTGCCCTCATCCTGACAAGCGGATGGCACGGGGTACATTGTGTACCATGCCTCGCACCCGCTTTCTCGGCACCGGCCTCGCCGTGCCCGACCGCGTCGTCACCAATGACGATCTTTCCCAGATGATGGACACCACCGACGAGTGGATTCGGACCCGGACCGGCATCCAGGAGCGCCGCTGGGTGCGCGAAGGCGAGACCGGGGTGGACCTCGCCCTCGCCGCGACCAGGCGCGCGCTGGAGATGGCGGATCTGTCCGCCTCCGCGATCGATGCTATCGTCTACGCCACCTCCACGCCCGACCACTTCGCCCCGGGAAACGGCGTGTTTCTGCAGCGCGCGATGGGTGTCGGCACCATTCCGGCGATCGACATCCGCACCCAGTGCAGTGGATTCGTCTACGGCCTCTCGGTGGCGGACGCCTGGGTCCGGACCGGACAGTATCGCCGGGTGCTGGTGGTCGGCGCGGAGGTGCAGTCCACCGGCATGCTGATGACGACCGAGGGGCGCAACGTCTCGGTCATCTTCGCCGACGGGGCCGGTGCCGCGGTCGTCGGCCCGGCCGATCGCGAGGATCGGGGCATCCTGGCCTTCGATCTCCACTCGGAGGGCGCCCACGCCGAAAAGCTCTGGGTGGACAGCCCGGGATCGATGTACCACCCGAGAGTGTCGTCCGAGCACATCGAGGCGGGCCGGCAGTACCTCGACATGGACGGCAAGGAAGTCTTCCGCCACGCGGTGGTCCGGATGCCGGAGTCGGTCCGCGCGGTGCTCGGTGCCAGCGGGCACACCACGGCCGACCTCAAGCTCCTCGTGGCCCATCAGGCGAATCTGCGGATCGCGGAGATGATGCAGCGGACGCTCTGTCTCCGGGACGATCAGATCTACAACAACATCATGTTCTACGGAAACACCACGGCGGCCACCATCCCCATCGCGCTCGACGAGTGCGTTCGCTCGGGGCGGATCGAGGAGGGAGATCTGATCGTGCTGACGGCGTTCGGGTCCGGGTTCTTGTGGGGGAGCGCGGCGGTTGTCTGGTAGGTGGTGGGAAACGTGAGGAGCGGGGCGGGGAAAGCGTGGGCAGAAAAAGAGCGTGAAGTGTCATCCTGAGCGAAGCGAAGGAGCCATGACCCAGTGCATGGCTC
>JACCRH010000422.1 GCA_013813675.1 Gemmatimonadales bacterium | reverse complement strand
AGCCGCTCCGACGGCACCCGGCTCCTTGCCGAGGCGCTCGCGAGGCTGGCGCGGCCGCCTCGGGTGCTCGTGTCGGCTTCGGCTATCGGCATCTACGGTGACCGGGGCGACGAGGTGCTGGCCGAAGGCGCCACCCCCACCGGTCCGCCGAGCGATTTTCTGGTCGAGGTGGGACGGGAGTGGGAGGCGGCGACCGAGCCCGCGCGCGCCGCCGGCATTCGGGTGGTCAACCTCCGTTTCGGAATCGTCCTCACCCCCGCCGGGGGTGCCCTGGGCCGCATGCTGCCACCCTTCCGCACCGGAGCGGGCGGACCGCTCGGCAGCGGCAAGCAGTGGGTGAGCTGGATCGCGGTGGATGATGCGGTCGGCGCCATTCACCACGCTCTGTTCGCCGGCGAGTTGGCGGGCCCGGTGAACGTGGTCGCGCCGGAGCCGGTGACCAGCCGCGCCTTCGCCACGACGTTGGGCCGGGTCCTGCACCGCCCCGCAGTGGTTCCGGCGCCGGCGTTGGCGCTCAAACTTCTCTTTGGCGAGATGGCCGACACCGCCCTGCTGGCGAGCCAACGGGTGTGGCCATCTCGCCTGCTCTCCTCCGGCTACTCCTTCCGCCATCCCCGGCTGGAAGCGGCGCTGCGCCATGTGCTGGGACGGAGCGGAGGACGTTAACTTTCTCCGGTGACTCCTCCCAAGGCCGTGGTCCTCCTCAGCGGCGGCATGGACTCCGCGACGGCCGCGGCCCTCGCCCTCGACCAGGGCTTCGAGGTCTGCGCGCTCAGTTTCCGATATGGGCAGCGGCACGCCACGGAGCTGGACGCCGCGCGGCGGGTTGCGAAGCGGCTCGGGGTGCGACGCCACGTCGTGCTCGACATCGACCTGCGCGCCTTCGGCGGGTCGGCGCTGACCAGTGACCTCGAGGTACCCAAGGACACCCCGATGGACCGGATCGGGGCCGCCATTCCGGTCACCTACGTGCCCGGCCGCAACACCATTTTCCTGTCGTTCGCGCTGGCGTGGGCCGAGACCCTCGGAGCGTCGGATGTCTTCCTCGGCGCCAACGCGCTCGACTACAGCGGCTACCCAGACTGCAGGCCGGAGTACATCGAGGCGTTCGAGCGCATGGCGAACCTCGCCACCCGGGCAGGCCTCGAGGGCCGCCGGCTACGCATCCAGACGCCGCTCATCAATCTCTCCAAGGCCGAGATCGTGAAGCTGGGCCATCGGCTGGGCGTGGAGTACGCCCTGACCTGGAGCTGCTACGATCCCACACCCGAGGGCACCCCGTGCGGCCGGTGCGAGGCCTGCATCCTCAGGCGGAAGGGATTCATGGAAGCGGGGGTGGATGACCCGGCGATGCATCCAAATAACGTGAACAGTGAACGGTAAAAGGTGAAACACCTTTCACCGTTCCCGCGATCCTGACATGTCCTATTCGGTAAAGGAGATCTTCTACACTCTCCAGGGCGAGGGGGCCAACAGCGGCCGCGCGGCGGTGTTCTGCCGGTTCGCCGGGTGCAACCTGTGGACCGGACGCGAGGCCGACCGGGCGGACGCCACCTGCCGCTTCTGCGACACCGACTTCGTCGGCACCGACGGGCCCGGGGGAGGCAAGTTCCCCGATGCGCTCTCCCTGGCGCGCGCGGTGGCCGCGAGCTGGGCTGCCGGCGCCTCGGGCGGCAGGCGGCTGGTCGTCTGCACCGGGGGCGAGCCGCTCCTGCAGCTCGACGCTCCCTTGCTGGACGCCCTTCACGCCGAGGGATTCGAAGTGGCGGTGGAGACCAACGGCACCGTGCCGCCGCCGCGCGGCCTCGACTGGCTCTGCGTGAGCCCGAAAGCCGAGGCGCCCCTGGTCGTGACGGAGGGCAACGAGCTCAAGCTGGTCTATCCCCAGGACGGGGCCGAACCGGAGCGATTCGAGGCCCTCGGCTTCGACCATTTCTTCCTTCAGCCCATGGATGGACCTGCCCGGGAAGCCAACACCGCCGCCGCCTTGCGCTACTGCCTGGCCCATCCCCGCTGGCGACTGAGCCTGCAAACGCATAAGCTTCTCGGCATTCCTTGAAGTTTGCCTTCCTGCCCCGCCGCCCCCTTTGCCCGCTGAGCATGCACGGTTATTCCGACCGCATCAATCACGCCTTCGCCTTCGCGGCGAAATACTATGGGGCGATGGCACCGGCGGGGTCGGGGATGGATTATCTTGCCCACCCGGCCAACGTCGCCATCATCCTCACCCGGTACGGCTGTGAGCAGGTGACCATCGTTGGCGGCATCCTGCATCATGTGTTGGAAGAGGCGACCCCCGAGCGCCGGCCGGATCTCGAGCGGAAGATCGCGGACAAGTTCGGACCGGCCGCGCTGGCGATCGCCCGGGACGCGCTGGAGCCCAAGTACGACCGCCGGGGCGAGGAGCGCGCCTGGCAACCCTGGAAGCAGGAATATCTGAGCCAGCTTGCCACGGCCGAGCCGCGCGCGCTCGACATCTGCGTCGCCGACGAGCTCCACGCCTGCGGCTCCACCATCACCGGTCTGCGGCGGCTCGGCGTGGAGTATGTCCGCGCGCTGTTGCGGGCCGACTCGGAGCAGACCGTCTGGTGGTACCGGTCGATGTTGGAAGTGCTGGACGCCCGGGCGGACTGGCCGCGCCGGGAGATGCTGTCGGAGCTGCGGCCGATGAGCACCGATCTGGTGCGGAGCCTCCGGCTCAGCGAGGAGGAGCTGTGAGGCCGAAGTCATGGTGGGCGCTGGGCCTGCTGCTCGCCGTGGGATGCGTTCCCGGCGCCAAGGCGCCGGAGCCGCTCGATCCGGTGCGCTTCCTTCTCATCAACGACGTCTACGTGACCGACACGCTCGCCGACGGCAGCGGCGGGCTCGCCCGGGTCGCCACGGTGCGCAACCGGCTGGCCGACCAGGGCCGGGTGCTCTTCGTGCTCGCCGGCGACTTTCTGAGCCCGAGCCTGCTCACCAAGTACTACGCCGGGCGGCAGATGGTGGAGGCGCTGAACGCCGCCAAGCTGGACTACGCCACCTTCGGCAACCACGAATTCGAGCTGCCCCGCGACACCTTGATCGCCCGGATCGACCAGTCGTCCTTCAAGTGGCTCTCGACCAACTGTACCCTCGCCGACGGGACCCGGTTCCCCAAGGTGCTTCCATGGGACACCCTGCGGGTGTCCGGCCACCTGGTGGGGCTGTTCGGCCTCACCGTCGCGGGGGATTACCGGAGCTATGTCCGTTGCGCCAGCCCCGACAGCGCCGCGACGTTCGCGGTGGATACGCTGACCGCCCTCAAGGCGGATCTGATCGTGGGCCTCACCCACCAGACCGTCGAGGCGGACCGCGACCTTCTCGCCCGCGAGCCCCGGATCGACATCATCCTGGGTGGGCACGAGCACGACGCGCACGACTCGGTGGTCTCCGGCCGGCACGTGCTCAAGGCCGACGCCAACTCACGCTCGGCCCAGTTCGCCACGCTCTGGGGCGGCAAGGGGGAGTGGCGGCAGGCGGTCGGCCTGGTGCACATCGACTCCCGGCTGCCCGACGATACCGCCACGGCGCGGGTGGCGGAGGCCTGGGCCGACAGCCTGCGGAGGCGCCTCGGCCCGGAGCGCTCCGTGGGCACGGCGGACGCCCCGATCGACGCCCGGGACGCGGTGTCCCGCCGCCGCGAATCGGCGGTCGGCGACCTGGTGGCCGACGCGCTCCGGGCGGGCACCGGGGCCGACGTGGCACTGCTCAATGCCGGCGCCATGCGGCTCGACGATGTGATCCCCGCCGGCCCGATCAGCAGCCACCAGCTCGAGAGCATCTTCCTCTTCGCCGACGAAACCCGGATCGTCACCTTCCCGCTCTCGGGGACCCGGCTTCGCGAGGTGCTGGAGCACGGGGTATCGAACGCGTCGTGGGGCAAGGGAGGCTTCCTGCAGGTGTCGGGCGTGGAGTTCAGCTTCGACCGCTCCCGCACCTCCGGGGACCGGCTGGTGGGCGACCCCCGCAAGGCCGGCGGGGCCGCGATGGGGGCCGCCGACACGGTGCGGGTGGCGATGCCCGGCTACCCCGCCTGCCAGGGCGGCGACGGCTATAAGATTCCCGAGGCTGCGGCGAGCTGCGAGCAGGCGGCCTCCGCACCTCGGGCCGCGGACCTGTTGATCCGCTACATCGCCGACTCGCTCGGGGGCAAGGTCACGGTGCCGGCGGCCGGACGGATCGCGGAGTCAGGCTCCAATCCCGGGTGAGCGCGGGTCGTCTCCCTTCAACTCGCGGGTCCGGGTATTATAGGACATGGCTTCCACGCCTGCCGCTCTAACCAGCCTTCCAAGTGCTTTTGCCGCCGCGTGCCGGCTCTCTCGAACCGAGGGAGAGCTGTTCGAGCGCTGCCGCGTTGCACTGGTCCGCCGGTTCCAGAACGAGCGCATCTGGTTCGGGCTGGTCTCGCCCACCGAGCGCATCCCACGCGTCGGCCCGGTCGAGGGGTTCGCGGAGGCCGTCGAGGTCGCTCGGCTGGGGAGCGGTGAGACCGAGGTCATTATCCATGCCGACCCCGCCGTGCTGGGCGAGATGCGGGCCGTGGCGATGCCGCTCGCGCTCGGACTCAGTGTGGTCCTCGAGCTTCGGAGCATCCTGCTCGAGCGGCAGGCGGCGCTGGACGACGCGGTCTTTCAGCTCCGGGCGCTCCGGCAGGTCGCCCGGCTGCTCTCCTCGGTGCACTCCATCGAGGAGACCGAGCAACTGATCCTGGATTTCATGGCGGAGGTGTTCTTCGCCTGGTGGGCTTGCCTCTACCGCCCGGAGACCACGGTCTACGCGCCGAAGGTTTTCCGCTCCCTCAACGATCGCCTCCGCCCCGCCCCCATAGACAAAGCCGCACTCGATCAGGTCCTCCCCGCCGGGAGCGCCTCGAGCGGCGCCGACGACATCTCGGTGGCCTCGCTGGTGGGTCCCGGCGCCGAGCTGGTGGTGCCGCTCGACGCGGGCGCCGAGCGGATGGCGGTCCTGGTGCTCGGCTCCCGCATCAGCGACAAGCTGTATGGACGGGCCGAGCTGGAGCTGGCGGGCACGCTCTCGTTCGCCGCCGCGATCGCGCTCAAGAACTCGGAGCTGGTGGAGCAACTGCACAGCGCGGCCACGACCGATGAGTTGACCGGTCTCTACAACCGCCGGGCGCTGGAGGAGCGGCTCGGGGCGGAGATCTCCCGGAGTCTCCGTCACCAGCTGCACACCAGCGCGCTTCTCCTGGACCTCGACCGCTTCAAGGTGGTGAACGATACCCTGGGCCACGCCGCGGGCGACCGGCTCCTGATCCAGGTCGCCCAGATCCTCCGCCAGCAGTGCCGCGCGCTGGATGTGGTGGGCCGGCTCGGCGGAGACGAGTTCCTGGTAATCCTGCCGATGACCAAGCCGGTCGAGGCCCAGGTGTTCGTGGCCCGGGTCCAGAACAGCTTGCGCGAGCTGGAGAGAAACAACCCGGACTTCGGTCCCTGCACCCTCAGTATGGGCATCGCGGAGTCGCCCCGGCACGGCACCACGGTGAGCAGCGTGCTCGCCGCCGCCGATACCGCCCTCTACAAGGCCAAGCGAGCCGGACGAAATGCCGTCGAGGTCGCGGACGGTTAGGAGATGGCCCACCCGGAGTTCACCCTGCTCGGCGACGCCGTATGGCTGGACTTCGTCAATTCGGCGCGGGGACGAGCCCTCACTCCGCCCGACCTGCTGCCCGACGCGGCCGCCTTTACCCGCTGGGCCCACGCGCAACGCCTGATGCAGCTCGACGGCGGGGTGCCCTATCCTGTCATCCGTGGGTTCCGCCAGCATCTGACCGTGCTGGCCGAAGCGCTGGACGCGGGATGTCTGGCGCCGGCCGGAGCCATCGCCGCGATCAATGGCGTGCTGGCCGGGAGCACCGGGAACCATCGGCTCACCCGGGTGAGCGGCGAGTGGCGGCTGCAGTTCGCGCCGGCCAAGGCGCTGGCGCCGCTGGAGGCGATCGCGCGCTCGGCCGCCACCACCCTTGCCGATCCCGCGGTGGTCGTCCGCCGCTGCGCCGGCCAGACCTGCTCGCTCTTCTTCGTCGATGCCTCACCCAGCCAGAGCCGGCGCTGGTGTACGGCCGAGCTGTGCGGTACCAACCTCCGAATCGAGCGGCGCAGAGGTCCGCTCCGCTGACCGGTCCCGACCCCCGCGTCGCGTTCGACCGCACCCGCGAAGCCCTGGGGCCGCGCTACCGCCTGGAGCGCATCGTGGCCTCCTCGGCCGAACGAGTGCTCTTCGAGGCGCAGGACGAAGTCTTGAAGCGAGCGGTGGGCATCCGGATCAACTTCTATCTCGACCACGCCGTCCGCGCCTGGTTCATGCGGGAATCGGAGGCGCTCGGCCAGCTGGACGATCCGGCGATCATGCACGTGTACGACGCCGGCCAGGTCGGCGACCTGGCCTACCGGATCGGAAACTGGGTGGACGGTGAGGGCCTGCAGGACGCGGTGCGGCGGGGCCCCCGGCCGATCCCGACGGTGTTCGCCCTGGCGCGCGACCTGCTCGGCGCGCTGGAGCACGCCCACCTGCACGGAATCATCGTCCGCGCAATCTCCCCCCTCTCGGTCCTGGTGAGCGCCGGCGGGCGGGCCACCGTCACCGACCTGCGCTACTGCAGCTACTGTCTCTCCGCCGTGCCGCCCACGGCCTCGCCTCCCGCGCCGGTGTTCACCGCGCCCGAGATCCGGGAGGGCGCCGGCGGCGATCCCGCCTCCGATATCTACACGGTGGGCGCGATGCTCTATTTCGCCGTGACCGGCCAGGAGCCCGCCCTCGACCCGGGGCAGGTGCGCCGTCCCACCGAGCTGCGCCCGACCTGCCCCCGGGTGATCGAGCGGATCGTGCTGCGGGCGCTGCAGCCGGTGCCCGAGTCGCGCTACTTCACCGCCGCCGAAATGCTGGACGATTTCGCCTCGGACGCCGGCACCCACGACGTCGCCCCTCCCACCCTGGGCGGGGCCGCGGTGTCGGCCAACGAGGACCGGGCGCGGTGGGAGAAACGTCTGCGGCGGGCGCTGGGTGACGACTACGAGCTGCTGGAGCTGCTGGGCACCGGCGGCTTCGGACGGGTGTACCGGGTGCGAGACCTGCAGCTCGAGCGCCTGGTGGCGCTCAAGGTGCTGCATCCCGCGCTGATCCAGGATCCCGCCGTGGTGGAGCGCTTCAGGCGAGAGGCCCAGCTCGCCGCGAGGCTGGATCACCCGAACATCGTGAACATCTACGACATCGGCGGGCGGTCGGGGTTGATCTGGTACACCATGGAGCTGATCGACGGGCCCAGTCTGGCGCAACTGGTGGAGCGCGACGGGCCCCTGCCGCTGGACAAGGTCCTCCGGTTGCTCCGGGAGGCGCTCTCCGCGCTGGCCCACGCCCACGGCTTCGGCCTGGTTCACCGCGATATCAAGCCGGAGAACCTGCTCCTCGCCGGCGACGGCAGCCTCCAGATCACCGACTTCGGGCTGGCACTGGCGCTTCGGGGTAAATTCGGGGGCGCCACCAGCCAGAGCGGCACCCCGCAGTTCGCCAGCCCCGAGCAACTCCTGGGCGAGCGCGTGGACCAGCGCTCCGACCTCTACAGCCTAGCGGCGGTGGCCTACTACGCCCTGCTGGGCCACCCGCCGTTTCCCGGGCTCACGGCTGAGCAAGTGCTCGCTAAGCAGACCACCAATCAATTGCCCGATGCCAAGGAGCAGCGGGAGGACCTGAGCGAGGCGCTGGAGCAGGTGCTCGACCGTGCCTTGAGCGCGGACGTCGAGGGGCGGTACGCTTCGGCCGCTGAGTTCATGCAGGCGGTGAACCGGGCAGCTGAAACCGGCTCGAAGGAGCCGGTGGCCGACTGGGCCCGGGCGGCGGCCCGGTGGCTCCGCGGCTCCCCCCTTGACTAAACGTCGCTGCTCTACAGATTTGTCCCCGCGCTTGGCCCCTTCGGAGCTCTAACGACCCAACATCGGTATCAAAGACCCGGGATTCTTGCGGACGGGTCTTTCATTTTTTATGACGCGGGACAGGCCCGCGCTCATAAAAACTCGGCCTGCCGGCCTGCCGGCCGCCGATGCAGTCAAACAACAACGGAGTAGGACCAATGTCTCGCACCCTCGGCACGGTAAAGTGGTTCAACGACGCAAAAGGTTTTGGATTCATCACTCCGGAGAATGGGGACAAGGATTGCTTCGTCCACCATACCGCCATCAAGGCGGACGGCTTCCGCAGCCTCTCCGAGGGTGACCGGGTGGAGTTCGATATCGTGCAGGGTGCGAAGGGCCCCGCCGCAGAGAACGTCACCAAGGTCAAGTAACGGCGCAGACCCTGGCAGAGTGCAGAACAGCGTGAACGGTGAAGAGTAAAAAGTGAAAGGGAGGGGTTGCACGCGCCCTCCCTTCACTTTTTACTTTTTACCGTTCACGCTGTTCTACAACCTATTTGTGTCGGTAGATCACCCTGCCCCGCGTCAGATCGTAGGGAGAGAGCACCACACTCACCCGATCGCCTTCCAGCACTCGGATCTTGAACTTGCTCATCTTCCCGGCGGCATACGCCAGGATCTCATGGCCGTTCTCCAGCATGACCCGGTAGTTGCGGTCGGGCAGGACCTCGGTCACGACGCCCTCCATCTCGATCCCTTCTTCTTTGGCCATCCACTCTCTCCGCTGCGGGAACCTGCACACACGGCGCCTGAGGACGGAGCCGGACGGCGTGGAATCTTGCCGACCGGGTGTCGGGAAGCAACCTGACGCGGCCAGTTGTCGTCCTGAGCTCAGCGAAGGGGGCGTGATCAACACTGCGGTTAGGAGGCGGGCAGCTCCGACTGGACCCGCTCGATCTCGGACTCGAGCAGCTGCACCAGGCTGCCGATCTTGGCCGCGTCGAAGGTGAGCTCGGCCCCGGCAGCCCGGTAAATCTCAGGAAGGCCGCGCACCGCGCCGAGGGCGAGGGCCTCACGGTAGCGGGCGACGGCCCCGGCCTGATCCTGCCGGCTGTTCCGCCAGACTTGGAGGGCCCCGATCTGGGCGATGCCGTACTCGATGTAGTAGAACGGATACATGAAGATGTGGAGCTGCCGGTACCACCGCGCCACCCGTTCCCGGTCGAGCCCGCTCCAGTCCACCCCTCGCTCGAAGCGCCGCCGGATGCGCAGCCAGGCCGCATCCCGTGCCGCCGAGTCACCCCCTTCGCCGCTGGTGTAGATCCAGGTCTGAAACGCGTCTACCGAGGCGATGTGGACCAGGCTGAGCAGGATGTCTTCCAGGTGTTCCAGCCAGGCGCTGCGATGGTCTTCCGGCGTGAAGTACCCCACGGGCTGGGGCAGGTGGGCACCCGCGAGCAGCTCCATGGACATGGACGCCAGCTCCGCCGCCTCGGACCCCGGATGCCGCTGCCAGATCAGTGGGAGCGGATGCGAGGCGAAAGCATGGAACGCGTGCCCCGCCTCGTGCAGCAGGGTCATTACATCGTCCACCAGGCCGACCGCGTTCATGAAGATGAACGGCCGGCCGCGATGATGCAGAGTCTCGCAATACCCGCCCGGCGCTTTTCCCTTCCGGCTGTCCAGATCGAGCAGCCGTTCGTCGATCATGGTCTGGAATTCCGAGCCCAACGCCGGGTCCACCCGCCCGAACACCGAGCGCGCCCGGCCGACGAATTCTTCGGTGGTGGAGAAGGGCCGGAGCGGCGCTTTCCGGTAGGGGTCCACCGCCAGGTCCCAGGGGCGGAGAACTTTGAGCGCCAGGCGGCGGCGGCGCACCGCGAGTAGCCGCTCGACCGCGGGCGCCACGGCCTGCTCGATCGCGTCGTGAAAGCGCTCGCAATCGGCAGGGGTGTAGTCGAAGCGGAACTTGGCGGGAAAGATGTAGTCGCGAAAATTGGCGAACCCGGCGTTCCGCGCCAAGCGCTGGCGCAGCTCGTACATCCGGTCGAACAGGCCGGCCAGTTGGTCCCGCTGGTCGGCATAGGGGCTCGCCGCGGCGCGGAACGCCCGCTCGCGGACCCCCCGGTCGGCGCTCTTCAGGAACGGCTGAAGCTGAGGCAGCGGACGCTCCTGGCCCTCCCACTCCACCGTCATGGACCCGGTGATCCGCTGGTATCGCGCGCTCAGCTCCTCCAGCTCGGAGAAGATCGGGACGTTGGCCTCACGGAAGATCTCGATCGAGGTCCGGAAGCGGGCCAGCGTGGTGTTCAGCGCGGGCGTCCGATAGCCGGACAGCACCAGCCGACGGGCGAGCTCGACGCTCCGCTCCTCCATCCGGGGCAGCACCTCGGTGGAGAACCGGAGATGGTCGGCTTCTTTCTCGGGATCGGAAGTCTCGATGGTGTAGGCGATCATGGCGAGCGCCGCCGCCTCGGTGACCAGTTCTTCCAGAGTGGACCACGCCTGCAGCCACCCCTCGATGCTGGTCTCGTCGAGCGGGCGCTCGGCGAGATCATCGAAATAGGGAGCGATGTCTTCCCAGCGCGCCTTGGCCAGGGCGTCAGGCGACGATGGCAGGGCCGACACGGTCACGCGGAACTCCGGAAGATTCAGGTCAGGAGATATAGGGGAGAATGCCATGGGTCACAATCCCGGCGGCCGGAGCCGGTGAAACTTGGTGCGCTGCTGGTAGCGGTGCCCGATAGCGAGCAACGCGGGCTCTCCCAGAGCCCGGCCGGTGAGCTGAAGCCCCGTGGGAAGGCCGCCCTCACCAGTGCCGTTCATGAGGAACACCCCGGGCACACCGCAGAGGTTGGCTGCACCGCTGAGATTCGCTCCCCCCGAGTAGTCCGGGTACACCTTGTCGAAGGCGGCATCGATCGGCCAGGCCACGGTCGGCAAGGTCGGCGCCGCCACGGCGTCCACCTCGGCAAGAAGCCGGTCCAATGCCGCCGCGGCCGGACGCCGAAGGCGGAGGGCACGGATGTAGTCCTTCGCCAGCACCACCTGCCCGGCATAGCCGCCGATCCGGTCCTCCGGGGCGGTGAGCTCGGTGATCCGCCCGCTTTCGAACAACGGCTCGAACGCGCTCCCCGCCTCGGCGTCGATCACCATGGCCGCCATCGCCTCGTAGGGAAAGTCCGGCAGCTCCAGCCCCTCCTCGATGTCCGCAAACTCGCGCAACACGCGGAGCGCTTCCTCGAAGTTGCGCCGGACCTCCGGTTGGGTCTTCTCCAGCGTGCCTTTCAGGATGCCGACACGGTAGCGCTTGCGAGGCTTCCAGCTTGCCTGATACCGGAACGTCGAGCCCAGGGCCGAGGGGTCGGCGGGGTCGGGACCGGCAATGGCGGCCAGCACCGTCCCGCAATCCTCCACCGTCCGCGCCAGGGGGCCGAGCTTGTCCATGGTCCAGCTCAGCGCCATTGCTCCGTGCCGGCTGACCCGGCCGTACGTCGGCCTCAGACCACTCACCCCGCAGAAGGTGGCGGGATACTGGATCGAGCCCCAGGTCTCCGACCCGATCGCGAACGGCACCAGCCCCGCGCCGACCGCCGCCCCCGACCCGCTCGACGACCCGCCCGACCACCGCGCCGGGTCCCAGGGTGAGCGGCCGGGTCCGGTGAAGCTGGCGAACGCCTGGTTGTATCCCATGCCGCCGGCGAGCTCGACCATGGCGAGCTTGGCGCAGAGGACCGCACCGGCTTGGCGGAGACGCCGGACGACGGTGGCGTCGCCTTGGAGCATCTGGTTCCGGTACGGCTGCGCTCCCCAGGTGGTGGGCGCGCCCTCCACCGCGAGCAGATCCTTGGCACCGTAGGGAAGGCCGTGCAGCGGGCCGCGATCCTTCCCCGACGCCAACTCCCCATCGCGAAGACGTGCCTCCGAGAGGGCGGCCTCTCTGAGTACCGTCACCACCGCGTTGTAGGCCGGGCCCAGCCGCTCCAGGCGGTCGAGGAAGTGTCGCGCCAGCTCCACGCACGACACCTTCCGCGTCCGCAGCAGCCGGCCGAGCTCGGGCACGGTCAGCCAGGCGAGATCGCTCACCCGGATCTCGCCGAGCGAGTCGCCGAGAACACGAAATCGGGCGCGTCGCCGTTCGAGAGGGCCGACCGACGGACCTTTTCGGCCCGCTCGAGTCCGGTCTCGATCTGCCGAGTGATCACCGCCAGGTCGGCCTCACTGAGCCGGTCGCCATACTGCGCGCGGATCGCCGCGGCCAGGGCCTTGGCCAGCCCGCTCGGCTCCTGAGCGGGCGCTCCGGCGGCAGGGCCAAGTGCCGCGGGCGTTCCGCGCCAGGGAATCGCGTCGTTGCCGGTGCCGAGGACCGGCACCAGCGCCGCCAGCGCGATCGCCTCGGCGAACTCCCGTCGATTCATTTCGGGCACGCTGCCTCCCGCGGTCTACGAGTGTGCTGCCGAGCCTAGGCCGCTGTCATCCTGAGCGAAGCGAAGGAGCCGAAGCGGAGTTTCGGCT
>JACCRH010000325.1 GCA_013813675.1 Gemmatimonadales bacterium | reverse complement strand
GAGGTCAACGTGGATCTGATCGACGGCGTTGCCGAGGGTGATGTTCTCCTGGTGCATGCCGGCGTCGCCCTGGTCCGCGTCGGCGGGACGGCGCAGAGTCTGTCATGAAGTTCGTCGACGAGTTTCGCGACGCCGACCTGGGCCGGGTGCTTGCCGCGCAGATCGTTGCTACGGTCGAGCCCGGACGCCATTACAAGGTGATGAAGTGTGTGGCGCACCCACACCATCTACAAGTACGGAGTGGACGACCTGCTCCCCGCCAACGTCGAGCTGGTGCACGGCCCCGGCTGTCCGGTGTGCGTCATCCCCATGGGGCGGGTGGACGACGCCATCGCCGTGGCCCGGCGGCCCGAGGTGATCTTCACCTGCTTCGGGGACATGCTCCGGGTGCCCGGCTCGAAAGGAACGCTGATCGAGGCGAAAGCCGAAGGAGCCGATGTCCGGATGGTGTACTCGCCCCTGGATGCGCTCCGGATAGCCCGGCAGAACCCCGACCGTGACGTCGTCTTCTTTGCCATCGGCTTCGAGACCACGGCGCCTTCCACCGCGCTCACCCTGATGCGGGCCCGGACGGAGGGCACCCCCAACTTCTTCTGTTTCTGCAACCACGTGACCATCGTGCCACCGCTCCGGGCGCTGCTGGAGTCGCCCGATCTCCGGCTCGATGGGTTCATCGGCCCGGGCCACGTCTCCACCGTGGTTGGGGCTCGACCCTTCGAGTTCATTCCGAAAGACTACGGCAAACCAGTGGTCATCTCCGGCTTCGAGCCACTGGACGTGCTCCAGTCGGTGTACATGGTGCTCAGCCAGCTGGCTCAGGGCCGCTGCGAGGTGGAGAATCAGTACACCCGAGTGGTGCCCTACGACGGAAACCCGCGGGCACTCCAAGCCCTGTCGGAGGTGTTCGAGCTGCGCCCTCACTTCGAGTGGCGGGGGCTCGGCTTCATTTCCCAGAGCGGATTGAAGCTCTCTTCCGCGTACGCCGCTTTCGATGCCGAGCTGCGCTACACTGTGCCCGGCATCCGCGTGGCCGATCCCAAGGCGTGCCAGTGCGGCGAGGTGCTCAAGGGCGTCATCAAGCCCTGGGAATGCAAAGTGTTCGGCACTGCTTGCACCCCCGAGCGTCCGATCGGGACCTGCATGGTGTCCAGCGAGGGAGCCTGCGCCGCCTACTACAACTACGGTCGCTTCTCCCGGGAACGGCAGGTGGTATGACGTCACTCAAACACTCCCCACCCGATGAGCGGGAGCAGCAGGTTCTCGGACGGATCGAGACCGCCCGGTCCCGCCCGATCCGATTCCACGATTCCCAGATCACCATGGCGCATGGTGCAGGCGGGAAAGCCACTCGTAGCCTGATCGAAGGACTGTTGGTGCCCGCCTTTGGCTCCGAAACACTGAGCGCTCTCGCCGACGCGGGGGTTCTCACCCTGGGCGACCTCGGGTTGGCGCTCACCACCGACAGCTTCGTGGTCAAGCCCATCCGGTTTCCCGGAGGCTCGATCGGCGAGCTGGCGGTGAATGGAACGGTCAACGACCTCGCGGTTGCCGGGGCGCGCCCGCTGGCCCTCACGCTTTCACTCATTCTGGAGGAAGGCCTCTCGTCGGAGGTGCTGCGAGCAGAAGTCGAGGCAATCGCGAGGGCCGCGCGCGAGGCTGGCGTCGAGATCGTGTCCGGCGACACCAAGGTGGTGGAGCGGGGGCATGCGGACTCGATGTACATCTGTACCACCGGGCTGGGACAGATCGATCCTCGGGCCCGGCTCTCACCTGACTCGCTCCGTCCGGGCGACCGGATCCTCGTCTCCGGGAGCATCGGGGAGCACGGCACCGCCATCATGCTGGCCCGAGGTGAGTTCGAGCTGGACGCCGCGATCGAATCGGACACCTGTTCGCTGTGGCCCGCGGTCCAGGCGCTGCTGGGAGCGGCCGGGTCGGGACTTCGCTGCCTCCGCGATGCCACCCGGGGCGGAGTGGCCTCGGTGCTGAACGAGCTGGCGCGCGCGTCCGGAGTGGCCATGCTGGTGCGCGAGGCCGCGGTACCGGTTCACCCGGCGGTGACGGGGGCATGCGAGATCCTGGGCATCGACCCGATGTACGTGGCGAACGAGGGCAAGCTGGTGGCCTTCGTGGCGCCTGATAATGCAGCGGCGGCACTCGACGCGCTCCGCGCGGTGCCGGGCTGCGAGGCAGCGGCGGAGGTCGGTGAAGTGCGGACCGACCCGCCCGGGATGGTGCTGGTGGAGACCTCGTTCGGGGGGAAGCGGGTCATGGATCTCCTGGTGGGAGATCCGCTCCCGCGCATCTGCTGATGCACGAATTGTCGATTGCCGGCGCGATCGTCGCGATCGCTGTCGACGCCGCCGGCGGGCGGCCGGTGCGGAAGGTCGAAGTGAAGGTGGGCTATCTCCGGCAGGTGGTGGTGTCGTCGCTGGTCTTTTCCTTCGAGCTGGTGGCGCGTGACACCCTGGCGGAAGGTGC
>JACCRH010000266.1 GCA_013813675.1 Gemmatimonadales bacterium | reverse complement strand
CTGGAGCCGCCGAGCCGGCGGGGGACCCTGCAGGATATGACCTGCGATTCGGATGGCGTGATCGACCGGTTCGTGGGTGGGCGAAAGGGAAAGCCGTCGCTCGAGCTGCACCCGGTCTCCGAGGGGTCGCCCTATATCCTGGGCATCTTCCTGACCGGGGCCTACCAGGAAATTCTGGGCGATCTCCACAACCTGTTCGGCGACACCAATGCCGTGCACGTGCGGCTGACGGACCAGGGATACGAGATCACCGACCTGGTCCACGGCGATACCGTGACCGAGGTGCTCAACTACGTGCAGTTCCACGCCGGCGATCTTCTCGCCACCTTCCGCCGCAAGGTCGCCAACGCGAAGGGCCTGACGCGCCAGGAGGCGAACTCGTTCATCGCGGATTTCGTCGCGGGGTTGGAGGGGTATACCTACCTGGAGGAGGATGTGCCGGCGGAGTAGAGGGGGAGTGGCGGGTGCACGGGAATGTTGCATTCAAATGTCATCCCGAGCGAAGCGAGGGATCTTGTTCGCGGGCATCGAGGCTCGCTGAGAAGATCCCTCGCTTCGCTCGGGATGACAGATGTTCCCATTCCACCGAGCTTCTAGTTCCGCCCGTCCGCCGCCTACCCCTCCTTGTCCTCGTACATCTCCTTCAGCCGGCTCACCACGTTCGGGTCCGCCAGTGTCGTGGTATCCCCCAGCGCACGGCCCTCCGCGATGTCCTTCAGCAGCCTCCGCATGATCTTCCCGCTTCGGGTCTTGGGGAGATCCGCCGAGAAGAAGATGTCGTCCGGCCGCGCAATCGCGCCGATCTTCCGGGTAACGTGCGCTTTGAGATCGTCCTTGAGCCCGGGTGTCGGCTGCTGCCCGTCCTTCAGGGTGACGAACGCGGCCAGCGCCTGCCCCTTGAGCTCGTGCTCCCGCCCGACCACCGCGGCCTCGGCCACCGCGGGATGGTCCACCAGCGCGCTCTCCACCTCCATCGTGCCGATCCGGTGTCCGGCCACGTTCAGCACGTCGTCCACCCGGCCGAGGATCCACCAGTACCCGTCCTCGTCGAGCTTGGCTCCGTCGCCGGTGAAGTAGCGGTCGGGGAAGCGGCTCCAGTAGACCTCGCGGTAGCGTGCGTCGTCACCGTAGATGGTGCGCAGCATCCCCGGCCAGGGCTGGGCGATGGTGAGAAACCCGCCGCCGGCCTCCAGCCGATTGCCTTTGGAGTCCACCAGCTCCGGCACGATGCCCGGGTACGGGATCGTGGCGGAGCCGGGCTTGGTGGTAACCACGGCCGGCAAAGGCGTGATCATGATTCCGCCGGTCTCGGTCTGCCACCAGGTGTCCACGATCGGACAGTTGCGCCGCCCGATGTGCTCGTGATACCAGACCCACGCCTCCGGGTTGATCGGCTCGCCCACGGTGCCCAGCAGCCGCAGGGTCGACAGGTCGTGCCGCGCGGGGTGCTCGATGCCCCACTTCATGAAGGCCCGGATGGCGGTCGGCGCGGTGTAGAGGATCGTGACCCCGTACCGCTCGACGATGCGCCAGAACCGGTCCCGCTCGGGCCAGTCGGGAGCTCCCTCGTACATGAGCACCGTGGCCCCGTTCGCCAGCGGGCCGTAGACCACGTAGGAATGTCCGGTGACCCAGCCGATGTCGGCGGTGCACCAGAATACGTCTTCGTCGTGCAGGTCGAACACGTGCTTGGCGGTAGACGTCACGTGCGTCAGATAGCCGCCGGTGGTGTGCACGATCCCCTTGGGCTTCCCCGTGGTGCCGGACGTGTACAGGATGAACAGCATGTCCTCGGCATCCATGGGCTCCGCCTGGCAGACGGCCGATTCGGGCTCGAGCAACCGGTGCCACCAGTGATCGCGACCCTCCGTCATCTCGGCGAAGGATTCGTCGCCTGGTCCCCCGGGCAGCCGGCGGACGACGATGCAGTGCCGGATGGAGGGCGTCTCGGCCATGGCGGCGTCGGCCGTCCGTTTCAGGGGCAGGACCTGGCCCCGGCGGTAGCCGCCGTCGGCGGTGATCAGGGCGACCGCGCCGGCGTCGTTGATCCGGTCGCGCAGGGCCTCCGCGGAGAACCCGCCGAACACCACCGAATGCACCGCCCCGATCCGGGCGCAGGCCAGCATCGCAACGGCTGCCTCGGGCACCATCGGGAGATAGATGGCGACCCGGTCTCCCCGCCCGACGCCGAGGCGTTTGAGCGCATTGGCGCAGCGCCCGACCTCCCGGGACAGGTCCCAGTAGGTGAGGACCCGCCGCTCGCCGGGCTCGCCTTCCCAGATGATGGCCGCCTTGTTGCGCCGCGGCCCGCGCAAGTGTCGGTCTATGCAGTTGGCCGAAGCGTTGAGCTTCCCGCCGACGAACCACT
>JACCRH010000233.1 GCA_013813675.1 Gemmatimonadales bacterium | reverse complement strand
GATCTGGTTCTTCTCCTCCTCCTCCAGATCGGTGAGCGGGGGGACCTTCTCGATGATGATGTTCACCCGGTTGATGGCATCGTAGATGTCGTTCCAGATCAGCTCTATCGTACCGGTGTTGGCGCGGAGCTGATTGGCGTCGGCCTGTGCGTTGGAGGCGGAAATGCCGGTGCTCACGACATTGTCGGCCGACAGGGGGTCTCCCCCAGGGTGTTGGTGATGATGCCGACGCCGCTGCCGTCACCCTCGACGCGCTTGTTCCGGTCGCCGGAGATGGCGAGGCCGGTCCGAAGCGAGGGCGTCCCCGTGGGGTTGAAGTCGAGGTTGATCCGCCCGCCGAGCCGCCGATACCCGGAGCCGCGGACGATGCCCTCCTGGTCATACCAGGTGCCGGAGAGCCGGTACTGGAGCTTCTGATCCCCGCCGCTCACCGCCAGCTCCGAGCTGCTGACCGGCGCGGACCGGAGGACCGCGTCCTGCCAGTCGGTGCTCACGCTGTCGGCGATCCCGGGCTCGCCGTAGAAGTTTTCGCCGTAGCCGTCGTTGGCGGCGCTCTCGTTGAAGATTTCCAGATACTCCGGGCCACTCAGGAGTTCGAGCCGTTTCGATGGCGACTGGGTGCCGACATAGGAGTTGAAGGTGACGTTGGTCCGGCCCACCGCGCCCCGCTTGGTGTTGATGAGCACCACCCCGTTCGAGCCCCGCGATCCATAGATGGCGGCGGCAGCGGCGTCCTTCAGCACGTCCACGCTCGCCACCTCGTCGACGCTGAGCCCGCCGATCGCGTTGATGCTCTGTCCCCCGAGATCGAGCTGGGAGATGTCGCCCGCGATCATGGGGACGCCGTCAATGACGTACAGCGGATCGTTGCTGGCCGAGACCGATGCGGCGCCCCGGATGCGCACGCTCACGCCGTTCCCCGGGTTCCCGGCATTCTGGACCACCTGCACACCCGGCGCCTTGCCCTGCAGGGCGCCGTCGACACTGCTGATCGGCTGGTTGGCCAGCTCCTCCGCCCCTACTGATGAGACCGCGGTACTCAGCTCCCCTCGGGTCGTCGTTCCATAGCCGACCGACACGATCTCCTCCAGCTGGGTCACGCCGGTGGCCAGCGCGAAGTCCAGCGTCGCCTCCAAGCCCGCGCCGAGCACGACCGAGCGCTCCGCCGGCGTGTATCCGATCATCTGCACCCGGACCGCCACCGTGCCCGGCGAGACCGCGGTCAGAGCGTACTGGCCGTTGCTGTTGGTCTCCGTCCGGATCGCCGTGCCGACCACCGTGACGAGGGCGCCTTGCAACGGCGACCGGGTCGCGGAGTCGGTGACGGTGCCGCGGATCGAGCCGGCCTGGGCTGCCAGCCGGCCCGGCGTGGTGAGGGCGGTGAGAATGATTGCGGCCAGGGTGAACAGGACAAACCGGGTTCGGATCATGGCGCTCCTCCGCTGAGTAGAGTCCTCTCGCCTACCGTTCCGGGATGGAAGCCCGGCCGCTCTTCGGATCGTACGTGCTGCCCGGCGGCAGCAGATGCACCCGCAGGTCGGTGGCGCCGAGGCGGGCGCCGGCCAGAGCCGGCACCCGCGCCCGGCGCGCGTCGTACACCACCACCTCGCTCTCCCCCAGCACCCGCCACCGGCCGTCGGGACCGACCTCCAGGGCGGTGCTCTCGTCGATGCCCACGCCGATCAGCCGGGGTCGCTCGATCACCGCGCTCATCAGCCGGTTGTGCCGCTCCCGGCGGATGAAGTGCTGGTCCACGATCGCCTCGGGCAGAAACCCGAGACCCGGTGTGACCTGGACCCGGTGGCGGGCAATGGCGGGATATTCGTCGCCGTAGTAGCCCGTGGTGTCGCCGGGGGGCGTCTGATTGCCGGTGATCATCGAGTCGGACATGATCGCGGCGCCGGCGGAGGTGCCGCCGACCACGGCGCCTGCCTGGTAGCGCCGGTGCATCGCCCCGAGCGCTGCGGTGCCGCCGAGCGCGGCGGTGAGGAACGCCTGGTCGCCGCCAGTGAACCAGATGCCGGTTACCGAGTCGAGCTGGCCGACCTGTGCCGCGGACTCCGCCTGGACGCTGTCCACCAGAAAGACGGAGCTTTTCGCGCCGAGACTGTCGAGCTCGGCCGCCACCTCGATTCCGGTGGCCCGCGGCTCCGAGCTCGCCATGGGCACCACCGCTATCCGGGCCCGCCCCGCGCCGCCAGCGAGCTCCACGAAGCGCCGCATCATCGCCTCCGAGCGCGACCCCCCGCCCACGATGACCAGCGAGCCTTTGGGGCGCGGACCGCCGGCCGGAACCCAGGGGGTCGACGCCGTCGTCAGCAGGGCCACCAGGGCGAAACCGGGAATCCAACGGGGATTGCGGGACATGTTTTCCGGCGTGGGCGAGCGCTAAGAGGCGGAGCGCCTCGCGTGAGTGGAGGCGGGCATCGGAACCCACCCGAGCCGCTGCGAGATTCGCGCGGCAGACTCGCGCACCGACTTGATGAGTCCGGGGAGCCTGGCGTCGGTGAACCGGGTGCTGGGCCCGCCGAGCGAGATTGCCGCGGTGACGCTGCCGTCGTGCCGGCGAATCGGTGCCCCGAGAGCGACGTACCCCGCCTCCAGCTCGCCGATGGCCGTGGAGTAGCCCTGCCTCGCGACCCGGTTGAGCTCCGCGCTCAGCCGCGAGGCCGACCGGATGGTGCAGGGAGTGATGCCCCGCAGCCGCCCGCCCGCGCGCCGTGCCATCTGCCGGACCAGATCGGGGTCCAGCTGAACCGCCGCGGCCAGCAGCACCTTGCCGGTCGAGGTGGCGTGCGCGGGCCAGCGGGTGCCCACACTGGGTGAGGTGCCGATCAGGTGACCGCCTTGCACCTCGTCGAGGATCAGGGTCTCCTCGCCGGCGAGCACCTCGACGCTGGACGTCTCGCCGGTGGCCCGGGTGAGTGCTTCCAGCTCGGGGCGCGCCGCCGTGGCCACCCCGTTGGCGCGCTGCGCCCGCGCGCCGAGCTCGATGGCCGCGGGGCCGAGCCGGTAGGGGCCGGCGATCTCGTGGCGAAGGACGAGCCCCTCGTGCTCCAGGGCGAGCAGCAGCCGGAAGGCGGTGGGCTTGCTGAGCCCGAGCTCGCGGGACAACTCGGCGAGACTCCACTCGGAGCGCGCGTCGGAGAAGGCGCGCAGGATCCGCAGCGCCCGGACTACCGCCTGGGTGCCGGCCACCTGCCGGACCGACCCAGTTTTGGAATGGCGTTTCACGATACAGGCAAATGTTCCGAACGCGCCCCCGCCTGTCAAGGCGCGGGCCGCCGGTCGGTGGTATCAGTCGGTGGGGACGGGCGTCAGCTACCCGAGGTTTCGGGAGCTCTCTGAGCGGGGGAGAGGCCGCGGCGCACTCGAGCGAGGAGGCCTCGCCAGCCGCCGCGCGGGCCGGCCGGCGCCGGCCCCGCGGTCCCACCAGCGGCCGAAGCGGACGCCGCGGTCACACCAGCGGCCGGAGCCGCCTCGGAGATCTGGCGGCCCCGCGGCTCGACGCCGTAGAAAGTCCACCGATTCCGCGCCAAAGGCGGCAACGGCTCGCCCCGGCCGGCGATGGCCTTCTTGAACTCGGGGTGCAATGTGATCGAGATCCAGCTGGATGAGACGCGGTGGAAGATCCGTGAGCGGGGCGTGACCTCGCCGCGGCGGATGGCTGCCACGAAGGCGTGAAGCGAATCGTACAGCGCTTCCCGACCTGCCTCGATCTCGACGAGGAACATGGAGGGTTCCGGACACGAATGGGGGCGTGACTATCGGGCGACGTGGCTGCGCGGGCCAGGTACGCACGATCCGAGCCAGCGACCGGCCTCGTTCCAGCGTTGGCCGGCAATGCCAGAGACGGCCATTTGGCAATGAGTTGCCGTTACCTCCACCTCCTGCGCCGGTCCCGGACGGCTCCCCTTGTTTCAGCCCCGCTGCTCGTCCGGTGCCACAGCAGGGCCTCAGCGCCAGCGAAAGAGCCGGACCGCGAGTGCAAAACTCAGCAGAAGCCAGGCGCCGATGATCCCGATCTCCGGCGCCAGACGAGCCCACCCCGCGCCTTCGAGCATGCTGGCCCGCAGCGCGTCGTTCACCGCCGTGAGCGGCAGGGCCTGGATGAACGGCTGCAGGGCATCCGGGAAGCGCGAGGCCGAGAAGAACACGCCGGAGAAGATCCACATGGGGAGCATCACCAGGTTCATCAGTCCCGACACGCCCTCGACGGTGCGCGCCCGGGAGGCGAGCAGGAGGCCGAGCGCCGCGAACGAGAGGGCGGACAGCAGGCAGATGATCACCAGCGAGGCGACCGAGCCCCGGAGCGGCACCCCGAACGCCAGCACGGCGAATCCGACCAGCACCGCCACCTCGATCACCAGCAGGGTCAGCCGGGAGAGGACGAACGATGCCAGGAACTGGACCCGGGACATGGGGGTGGCGATCAGCCGCTTGAGCAGCTTCTTCCGCCGGGCGTCGACGATGGCGAACCCCAGCCCCCAGATCCCGCTTCCCATCAGGTTCATCCCCAGCAGGCCGGGCACCACGAAGTCGACGTAGCGCGACCCCGGCTCGCTGACCCGCCGGTCGGCTACACCAATGGGGTCGCGCCGTCCCGCCGCCCGCTGGAGAGCATCGTCCACCAGCAGCCGGGCTATCCTGCTCTCCGGCCGCTCGCTGTCGAAGCGGTACTCCGCGGTGTCGCTCGCCGCGCCCGGCACCACCACCAGCGCCACCCTTCCGGTCCGGAGGGCATCGGCCGCCGCGGCCTCGGGGAGGGCGCTGGCGAGCAGGTCCGGGCTCCGGGCCAGCGCCTCCACGACCGACGCGGAGGCCGCTCCCCGCTCCACCACCGCCACGGGTGTCCGCTCCGGTGCCTGGTTCCGAAAGGCGATGCCGAGGCCGGCGGTGAGAAGAACCGGAAACACGAAGACCCAGAACACCGCCTCCGGCTCCCGAAAGAACTCGCGATAGCGGACCAGCGTCAGTTGCACCAGCGGGTGGTCCCGCAAGCGCCGAGTCTCATTGGTCACGGAGATGCCTCCCGGTGAGCTCGACGAATACGTCCTCGAGCGTGGCGGAGTGGGTCCGCAGCTCGGTGAGCTGTACTCCTTGCCGGCGCAGCTCCGCCAGCAAGGCCGGAACGGTACGATGCAGCTCCGCGACGCGCACTCGGTAGGTGTCGTCCCGCCTCACGGCGGCTTCGACGCCATCCACCTGGCGCAGTCCGTCCTCACTCACCGGTACGCCAGGTGAGGCGGCGAATTCCACCACGTGCTCCGCGCTCAGCGAGGCGACCAGCTCCCGTGGCGTGCCCAGCGCGATCTGCCGGCCATGGTCGACGATGGCGACCTGGTCGCAGAGTCGCTCGGCCTCTTCCATGTAGTGGGTGGTCAGCAGAATGGCGCGGCCGTCGGCCTTGAACCGCTCGATCAGGTCCCAGAGCTGCCGCCGCGACTGGGGATCCAGACCGGTGGTGGGCTCGTCGAGGAAGAGCAGGGCGGGATCGCCCACCAGCGCGCAGGCCAGGGCCAGGCGCTGGCGCTGTCCCCCGGAGAGCTGGCCGACCCGCCCGGCTCGCTTCTCCTGGAGCTGCACGGTGCCGATGACCTCATCGGCGGATGGTCCCTGGCGGTAGAAGCTGCGAAACAGCCGGACGGTCTCCTCCACCGTGAGCTTCTCGGAGAACTGGGTTTCCTGCAGCGAGATCCCCAGCAGCTCTCGGAGCTCGCGGTCGTGCTCGCCCCAGCGGCGGCCGAGCACCAGCACCTCGCCCTCGTCGGGTTCGGTGAGTCCTTCGCAGATCTCGATGGTGGTGGTCTTTCCCGCACCGTTGGGTCCCAGGAGGCCGAAGCATTCGCCGGCCCGGATCTCGAGATCGAGTCCGTCCACGGCCACCACGTCGGCGTATCGCTTGCGGAGCCCTCGAACGAGGAGGGATGGAGCGGAAGAGGCGGGTCCCGTCATGCGGGAAGGTTAGGCGCCCGGGCGCGAGAGGCTACCCCCCACGCGAGAGACTACCCCCCGCGCCGCCGGGTCCAGCTCTGCCGCACAGTCTGCCACACCCGCTGCCACTCCTCGGGCGCGGTGAGGAGCGCGTAGCCGCCGAAGATTCCGGCCATGTACAGCGCCGTCAGCATGAGCGGCGACGGGTCGCCGGACGCGATGGGAAGCATAGTCATTTACCTGAGCGCGGTGGGGTTTTGGATCATCTGGGCGTCGAGGGCGCGGGCGATGCGCTCGCGCGCGTCGGCGAGGTGAGCCCGGGTATACGGGTCGAGGGAAGTCCGGTCGTCCTCGATGGTGTGAGCCAGCCGGCTCTCGAGGCCCACCAGCGTCGCCCGGGCGAGCGCGCGGGCGTCCTCCGGGGTGCCCGGTGCCGGACTCACCACCATCCGGATCATCGCGTTGAGGTGCAGCCGCTGAAGGTCGCGGCGCACCGACCCGGTGGTCCGCGCCGGCCCCGGTTTCGATCCGGGCCGGATCCCCAGCTCGGTCCAGATGGCCAGGGTGAGTGTCTCGAAGAGCTCGGGAATCCCCATGGTGTCTTCGCCTGCCGCCGCGCGAAGCTCCGCGTCGCGGACCCGGGACAGGACCACCGGGTCGAGCAACTGGTGGAGCAGGGAGCCCTGCTGGGCCAGCGCCCAGTCATGCAGCGGGAAGTCGGCCCGGCCTTGCGCCGAGGGCGAGGCGCCCCAGTGCATCCACCGCTCCGGGGCCAGCCGGCTCAGCAGATCGGGCCGGAAACTGAACGCCCGTTCCCCGAAGCCCGCCTCGGCGATGAAGGCGAGGGCTTCGCGCTGCCGGTGGGCCGGCACGGTCGCGAGGGCGGGGCGGGCCTCGGGGTCGCCGCGATGGTCGCGCGCGGTCGTCGCGCCACCCAGGTACTTGGTGCTCACCAGCAACGCGTACCACCGGTCCGTGAGAAGGTCGGTGAAGGCGGCGCGCAGGCGGCCGTAGCTCTGGCCCGGGGCCACCGCCCGGGTCTCCAGCGAATCGAACAGCCGGTCGATCAGCGTCACCCGGTCCTTGGCCCAGGCCAGCGGGTCGTCGGTCATGTCGTAGCGGGAGACGGTGGGGTCGAGCCCCGCCGCGCCGAAGCCGGCGTCTTCGTCGCTCGCGTAGAGGTTGCCGGGCTCGGCCGCCCGGGACGCGATGGCGCGGAGGGCGTTGATCTCGACGTCGGGACTCCAATCGGCGCTTTCGGCGCCGGCGCCCTTCCCCGCAGGGTGGCGCGCGCCCGGCCCGCCATCGGCCTCGGCGTAGCCGTAGGTGATGGCCCACTTGTCGTAGCTGCCGATGGTCGGAGAGTAGAAGTGACCCTGCCGCCGGGGGTCGAGCGCCAACGCCGGCGGGGTGTAATCCATCACCGAGACGCCGTGGCCATGCCGCTCGGCATGTCCGCGGTCGGACAGCTCCTCCGCCGTGACGCCGGCCGAGCCGCGGAAGTTGTGCCGGAGGCCCAGTGTGTGCCCGACTTCGTGCATGACGAGGGCCTTGAGCGCCTGTCCGATGTACTCCCTCGGCGCCACGCCCCCCGCAGGCACCGCGCCCCTCGCCGCCAACAGGCTGCGGGCGATCGAGCCCTGGCGGTCCAGGCCCTCTCCGAAGCGGCAGGCGAGCGACGGGTCCGCGCCGGAGAGCAGCGCGGAATCGGCGGCGAAGGCCGACTGGGTCGAGGCGAGCGGCGAGGCGTATTCCCGAGACTCGCCGCGCCAGGTCTGAATCCACGCGGCGGAGATCAGCACGTCGGCATTGAGGATCTCGCCGGTCCGCGGGTCCACGTTAGTGGGACCGATGGCGTAGACCGAGCGGTTGGTTGCGGTCCAGCGGACGGTTGAATACCGGGCGTCGGCCGCGCTGTACACCGAATCGTCGGGCGCGTCGACCGCCTGCACTGCGTCCTGGTAGCCTGCTTCTTCGAAGGCCCGGTTCCACTCCAGGATTCCGGCCCGCACGTAGGGCCGCCACTCGAGGGGCACCGTGTGGTCGATGTAGAAGGTGATCGGGCGCACCGGCTCGCTGAGGCTGGAGCCCGGCTCCCGCTTTTCCAGGCGCCAACGGTTCACGTAGCGGACGAAGAAGCTCTCCGCGGTATCGCGCGAGAAATCCTTGAACGCGGAGATGAAGTAGCCCACCCGCTGGTCGGCATAGCGGGGGCGCATGGGGTCGGCGGGCAGGTCCAGGAGCGAGTAGTGCACCCCAATGGGGATCGAGCGGTAGTCGGAGACCGTCTCCAGCCCGAGGTTCCGAGGACTCTGGAAGGTGAGCCGTACCTCGGCCTCGAGGTTGGTCGGGAACAGACGGAGCCCCTGGAGGCTCGAGCGCTTCTCGTCCAGGGCGACGGTAGCCACGACCTTCCGCTGGTTGGCCGCGTTCTGAAGCGTCGAGCCCACGTCGGCCCAGTCGGAGACCAGAAAGGGCGTGAGATCCAGCAGCACCTGGCTCTCGCCGGGGTCGCGCACCGTCGCGATCGGGAACGAGTGCACTACGGAATGGCCGAAGGAGTAGTCGACGGTCTGCGCCATGGGTGAGCCCGGCGCGGCCGCGAAGCGGGGGTTCACCACCCAGAGCTCGACCCGGTCGCCCTGTCGGTGGAAGCGAACCAGATCGGAACGGATCGAGGCTCCGCCGTCGAGGCCCAGCTCGCCGATGCCCTGGGCGAGCTGGGTCACCAGCAGGTAGTCGCGATCGAACTGCTCAGGGGTCAGCGCGAGCAGGACCTGGTCGCGCCGGTAGTAGAGGGAGAAGATCCCGGTGGCGGCGTCGGCTCCCCTGGTCACCTCGGAGAAGATCTTCCAGGGCGCCTCCTGAGCGTTCGCCCTGGCCGGACCAAGGGCCAAGAGCGCGGCGAGCAAGACTGGGAGGCGGGAGAGGTGCACGACGAACTCCGCACGACGAGGTTCTGGCCGGACGAGGTGGTCCGACGCCGGGCGAAATGGGCAAAGACGGGGCCGCGGTTGCCGAAGCGCTAACCGCCGGCTCGATGCGGGGTTGTGCGTGGAGCGCCTGTCAAAACGCCAACCGCGGTGCAAAAGGCGGGAGGAAGCGGGCTCGCGGTCGGTGCCTGCCGGAGAGAGGGACCCAAAGGGCTTGGCCGGTTGACCCAACCTCTGCACCCGCCTACATTTTCAGGTCTGTGCCCGAAAACGGGCAGCTCCAGTTCCTCAGCTCCAGAGCTATGCCGACCATCAATCAGCTCATCCGGCGCGGCCGGAAAGACGTCGAAGCGAAGGACAAGGCACCGGCCCTCCGTTCCAATCCCCAGAAGCGCGGCGTGTGCACCCGGGTCTATACCACCACCCCGAAGAAGCCCAACTCGGCGCTTCGAAAGGTGGCGCGTGTGCGCCTGGTGAACGGCTTCGAGGTCACGGCCTACA
>JACCRH010000225.1 GCA_013813675.1 Gemmatimonadales bacterium | reverse complement strand
GCCAACGAGCACCAGAGCGATGAAGCCAGCGATGGCGATCAGCAACACCGCCGCCAGGCGGCGGCGGGTTATTCTGCGAAAGACAGTCCAGTCGCCCCGCTCCGCCGCGCGCCCCAGGGCCGGCACCGCCGGGCCGACGATCGCCTTGCCAAGGACGAGCTGGGCCGACGCATAGGCCTGGTGCGCCAGGTGGTAGACGGAGAGCACACCCGGAGCCGCCAGCGACCCCAGGGTGCGGTCGAGAACGACATCGCTCTTGTAGTAGAGCGAGCCCGCCATCAGCGGCCACAGGCGCTGCCAGGCTCGGCGCAGCTCGGGCCGACCCCACGCGGGACCGTGGTAGGAGCCCATCGCCGGAAGCAGGAGCGTGCCGTGGAGCACGGCCTTGGCCACCGTCGCCCAGGCCGCCGCCTCGACACCCCAGACCCGCAGGCCCCCGACGAGCACGCCAAGCCCGGCTACCGTGGCGATCAGGCCGGTGACCTCGACCCAGATGTACCGGTGCGCCGCGTTGTGAATCGCCCGCTGGACGGTAGCCACGCTGAGCAGGACGACGCCGATCAACTGCACGCGAAGCAGGTGAATGGTCAGCCGGACCGCGTCGGCGTCGAAGGCCGGCACCGTCAGGGGGACCCAAAGGGGTGCGGCGAGCGCGAGCAGGATCGCGCCCCCGCCGGTGGCGAGCAGCACGGCCTGCGCGAACGTCCACCCGAGGAGGGCGCGGCGGCTTGCCGCTTCCACAGACAGCATCGGGACAAGCGCATTGGTCAGCGCACCACCAACAACCGCCGCCAGGACCTGAGGTATCATCATCCCGGCGAACAGGGCGTCGGTTGGCCGGCCGGGACCAAGCCAGGTCAGCAGATACCAGTTATAGCCGAACCCCAGGACGATGTTGGCGCCGGCGAGGGCCATCAGATACAGCGACAGCCTCATGGCTGCCGACCGTTCATGATGCGGTGGCCCCGTACTGGTGACGGACCCAGTCGCGATACGACCCGTCCATCACGGCGCGCCACCAGGGCTCGTTTGCGAGATACCACCCGACGGTCTTCCGGAGGGCAGTCTCGAAGGTCTCGACGGGGTAGAACCCGAGCTCGCGCTCGATTTTCGCCGCGTCGATGGCGTAGCGGCGGTCGTGGCCCGGACGGTCCCTGACGAACGTGATGAGGTTGCTCGTCCCTCTCTCCGCCGCGGCCGGACAGTGGGGAAACCGGGCGCTCAAGTCCGGGTCGGCCCGGAAGGCCTCATCGACCTGCAGGCAGACGAGTCGTACGATCTCGAGGTTGGTGGACTGGTTCCGGCCGCCGATGTTGTAGGTTTCCCCGACCCTGCCCTCCAGGATCACCCGCTCCACCGCCCGGCAGTGATCCTCGACGTACAGCCAATCGCGAATGTTCAACCCGTCGCCGTACACCGGCAGCGGCTTGCCATCCAGCGCGTTGACCAGCATCAGCGGGATAAGCTTCTCGGGAAACTGGAAGGGCCCATAGTTGTTCGAGCAGTTGCTGGTGGTGACCGGAAGACCGTAGGTGTGATGATAGGCCCGGACCAGATGGTCGGAGGCGGCCTTGCTCGCGGCGTACGGCGAGTTGGGCGCGTAGGGCGTCGTCTCGGTGAATGGTGGGTCGCCCGGGCCGAGCGACCCGTAGACCTCGTCCGTGGAGACGTGGTGGAACCGGACCTCGGCCCCGCTCCCCTCTTCCAGCCACACCTTCTGAGCCGCCTTGAGCAGCTCGTGGGTCCCCGCCACGTTGGTCTCGATGAACACGTCGGGCCCCACGATCGAGCGATCCACGTGCGACTCCGCCGCGAAGTGCACCAGCAGCGTCACCTCATGCTCCCGCATCAGCCGCTCGGCGAGGCCCGGCGTCCGAATGTCGCCGTGCACGAACGCGAATCCGGGATGCGCCTTGACCGGTTCGAGGCTGGCGAGGTTGCCCGCGTACGTCAGGGCGTCGAGGACGACGACTCTATCGCCGGGGTGCGCCCGAACCCAGTGATGCACGAAGTTGGCCCCGATGAACCCCGCCCCGCCGGTGACCAGCAGGCTAGCCACGCGGCAACCTCTGAAGCATGAGACGGAGATTCACCCGCCAGTGCGGCGGCGTCCGGCCGAGGGCTGTCCAGGTCGAGGTCTTGTCGAGGACGCTGTACGGCGGACGGGTCGCCGGCGTGGTATAGTCGACGGTGCGAATGGGCCGGACCGGCACGGTGCGGTCGAGCAGGCCCAGCGCGACTGCCTCCTCTTGGATCGCGACGGCGACGTCGTACCAGCTCCCCACACCGGCATCGGTCCAGTGGTGGACACCCCGCAGCTCCGGCCGCGCCGCCATCGCCCAGATCGCTTCGGCCAGTCCGCGCGCCCAGGTCGGCGTCCCAACCTGGTCGGCCACCACGTCCACCGACTCCTTCTCGCGCATGAGCCGGAGCATGGTGAACACGAAATTCTTTCCCCGCGCGGAGTAGATCCAGGCGGAGCGCACGATGGCGGCGGAGCCCTCGGAGATTCGGGCCACCTCGCGCTCGCCCTCCAGCTTGCTGCGGCCATAGACACCGAGGGGATTGGTCGAATCGCCGGGAGCGTAGGGACGCGCCTGCCGCCCGTCGAATACGAAGTCGGTCGAGAGGTGGATGACGTGGGCGCCCGTCTCCCAAGCCGCCTGCGCCACGTTGGCCGCACCCCGCACGTTCACCGCCACCGCCCGCTCGGGCTCCGACTCCGCCGCATCCACCGCGGTGTAGGCCGCCGCGTTGATCACGACCCTCGGCCGCTCCCGCTCGAAGACGGAGTGTGCCTGCGCGTCGTTCGTCACGTCGAGCGTCCGATGGTCGCACGGGATGACCCGCCAGCCTTCCGGGACGGCGGCCTGGAGCTCGAGGCCCAGTTGCCCGCCGGCGCCGGTGACGAGCGCCGTACGAAGCGGCGGCGAGGTCACGGATAGACTTCCGCGTCCCGCAGCGGGACGCCGGCCTGGTCCTTGGGCGACAACAGCGGCGCCCCGCCCGCCAGCGGCCACTCGACCCCGACGTCGGGGTCGTCCCACTTGAGCGTGCGGTCCCACTGGGGAGCGTAGGGGTCGGTGCACTTGTACAAGAGATCGGCCGATTCGCTCATCACGTAGAACCCGTGCGCCAAGCCGGGCGGCACCCAGAGCTGGCGGTGGTTCTCTCCGGAGAGGACGGCGCTCACCCAACGGCCGAAGGTGGGTGAGGAGCGGCGGAGGTCCACCGCCACGTCGAACACTTCGCCCGCCGCGACCCGCACCAGCTTGCCCTGCGCGTGCTGAATCTGGTAGTGCAATCCGCGCAGCGTGCCGCGGCCCGACCGGCTGTGGTTGTCCTGCACGAAGCGAAGCTCGATCCCCGCCGACCGGTATCGCTCCTCCTGCCACACCTCGACGAAGAAACCTCGCTCGTCGGCCTTCACCACCGGGTCGATCATCAACACGTCGGGAATCGCGGTCTGGATCACGTTCACGGACCGCCGTCCTCCGCGAGGATGCGGAGCAGATACCGGCCATAGGCACTCGTCCCCAGCGGTCCGGCGAGCCGCTCGAGCTGCGCCGCCCCGATGTAACCCATGCGGTACGCGATCTCCTCCGGGCAAGAGATCTTGAGCCCCTGCCGCTGCTCGATCGTCTCGATGAAGTGGCTCGCCTGAAGCAGCGACTCGTGGGTCCCGGTGTCGAGCCAGGCGGTGCCCCGCCGCAGCACCTCGACCTCGAGCTGGCCTTTGCGGAGATACCAGGCGTTGACGTCGGTGATCTCCAGCTCCCCGCGGGCCGAAGGCTTGATTTCCTTCGCCACGTCCACGACGCGGTTGTCGTAGAAGTAGAGCCCGGTCACCGCATAGTTGGAGCGCGGGTGCGCCGGCTTCTCCTCGATCCCCACGGCGCGGCGGTTCTCGTCGAATTCCACCACCCCGTAAGCGGTGGGATTCTGCACGTGATAGCCGAACACGGTAGCACCCTCCGGCCGCGCCGCGGCGCGTTGGAGGATGTGGCTCAGCCCATGGCCATAGAAGATGTTATCGCCCAGAACCAGGCAGGCGTGGTCGCGGCCGATGAACTCGCGGCCGATGAGGAACGCCTGCGCCAGCCCGTCGGGCGAGGGTTGCTCGGCGTATGAGATCGAGATCCCCCAGGCCCGTCCGTCGCCCAGGAGCCGCTCGAAGGCCGGCAGGTCCTGCGGCGTGGAGATGAGGAGGATGTCCCGCGTCCCGCTCAGCATCAGGGTCGAGAGGGGATAGTAGACCATCGGCTTGTCGTACACCGGCAGGAGCTGCTTACTCACCGCTCGGGTCACCGGATGCAGCCGAGTCCCCGACCCACCGGCGAGGATGATTCCCTTTCGCCGGACCGCCGGGCCCGGCCCTGCGGCGCTAGTACTCAAGGGGAAGCGCGACTCGCCGTCCGTCCCGCGCAGAGAGGTAAGTCGCGATGAGAATCTCGAGCGAGTGAAGGCCCTCGCGCCCGTCGGTGTCGGGAGCCGCCTCGCCTCGAAGCGACTTGATCACGTTGTCGTAGTAGAGCGGATGGCCGAAGCCGTAGACCGAGGTGGTCTCGTAGCTCGCTTGCTCGACCTGGTCGTCGTCCGGGTCCCGCTCAGCGAACTCCCAGTGCTCGATCCGGTTGACCGCCACGCCGCCGACCTTGACCGTTCCCTTCTCCCCGATGATGGTGATGGAGCCTTCGAGGTTCTTGGGGTAGGTCAGCATGGTGACGTTCATCGATCCGAGGGCCCCGGTCCGCCACCGGATGCTGACGACGCCGGTGTCTTCGACTTGAATGTTGCGGGCGAGGGTGGCGGTGTAGGCCTGCACGCTCTCCACCGGGCCGATCAGCCAGTCGAGCAGATCCACGTAGTGGCTGGCCTGATTCATGAACGCGCCGCCGTCGAACTCCCAGGTGCCCCGCCAGGCCGCGCTGTCGTAATATGACTGTGGCCGGCTCCAGAAGATGTTGATGTTCACCATGTAGATGCGGCCGAAGC
>JACCRH010000202.1 GCA_013813675.1 Gemmatimonadales bacterium | reverse complement strand
CGGGACGACAGATTATCTGTGCGCCGGCAGCTCCACCGTGCAGGTCGTATCGAACCCGCCTCGCGTGTTGTAGATCGTCGTCACCACCAGCCGCTGCGCCCCGAGCGTCCGCTGCAGGTCCTCCGCGATCTTCGCCGTCGCGTGCTCCTGAAAGATCCCTACGTTGCGATAGCTGGTAACGTAGTACTTGAGGCTCTTGAGCTCGATACACCGGTCCGAGGGGACGTAGGTGATCCGGAGCGTGGCGAAGTCGGGGAGGCCGCTGTAGGGACAGACGGGGCTGAATTCCCGGGTCTCGGTCACGATCTCCTGATCGGGCCCGGCGTACTCGAACGTCTCCAGGACGCCCACGTCGACCGCGTCCGGGCCCACAAACGGGATGGTTCTGCCTTCGGCGATGGCCATGGTCGAATCCTATCGCGCTTCCGCCGTTCTCACCATCCCGGACTCCAGCCATCCATGCTCCCCTCGAAGCACCTGCTGCGCCACCCGGTAGGTCTCCACGTCGTCGTTGTCGAACACGGCGTCGAACCGGTCCTCCACCCGACGGCGGGCGTGCCGGCAGAAGAGGTCGGCCAGCTCGACCGCGCCGTCACCGGCCGCGCCCCCGGCGCCCAGCATGGCCTGGGCTCGTGAGCACGCCGCGGTCATCGCCAGGAGTTCGGCGCCGATCTCGACCAGGCGGCCGAGCACCGCCTGACGCTTTTCCAGCTTGGGCCCGAACCGGATCATGCAGTGGAAGAGCGTGCGAGCCAGCCGCCGGCAGGAGCGGTCCACGAATCGCACGTGTCCCGCCAGCCGGCCGAACTCCCCATACCGCGGCGCGTGGCTCCAGCCGAGAAAGAGCTTGGGATACCAGTAGGCGTAGTACACCCCGGAGCGAAGCAGCGCCTTGATCTTCTTTCCCATCGGCGCCTTCGGGTCGATGATGTCGCCGGCCACCCGCAGGTGGGTGTCCACCGCCTCGCGGGCGATAAACAGCCGCATGATCTCGCTGGACCCCTCGAAGATCAGGTTGATGCGGAAGTCCCGCATCATCCGCTCGATCGGCTCCGGCCGCTCGCCCCGACTCCGCAGGCTGTCGGCCGTCTCGTAGCCGCGGCCACCTTTGATCTGCAGCGTATCGTCGATGATCCGCCACCCCATTTCGCTGTTCCACATCTTGGCCATCGCGGCCTCGAGCCGGATGTCGGCGTCGCCCCGGTCCGCGAGCAGCGAGGCGAGGTCGGAGACCGCCTCCATCGCGAAGATCTCGGCCGCCATGCGCCCCAGCTTCTGGGCGATGGCGTCATGCTTCCCGATCGGTGCTCCCCACTGCACCCGCTCGGCCGCCCAGCGGCGGGCGAACTCCAGCGCCCGCTTCGATCCCGCCACTGCGGAGGCGGGCAGGGTGAGCCGGCCGGTGTTGAGGGTGATGAGCGCCAGCTTGAGCCCCTTCCCCTCGCCCCAGAGCACGTTGTCGGCCGGCACCCTGACGTTGTGAAACCGGATGATGCCGTTCTCGATCGCCTTGAGTCCCATGAAGTGAAGCCGCTGGACCACTTCGACGCCCGGCCAGTCCGCTTCGACGATGAAGGCGGTGATCTTTTTGGGACCGGTGCGCGCCATGACCACCATCAGGTCGGCGATGGTGCCGTTGGTGCACCAGAGCTTCTCGCCGTTGAGCACATAGTGGCTGCCGTCCTCCGACAGCGTGGCCGTGGTGGCAAGGCCGGCCGGGTCCGATCCGACCAGGTTTTCGGTGAGGGCGAACGCGGACACCGCGCCCTTTGCCAGACGGGGGAGATATCGCTGCTTCTGCTCCGGGGTGCCGAAGAGCTTGAGCGGTGTGGGAACCCCGATGGACTGGGCGGCGGAGAGCAGCGCGGTGAGGTTCCCGTCCTGGCTGGTCACCAGGCTGATCGCGCGGGTGTAGCTGTACTGGCTCAGACCCAGGCCGCCGTACTCGGTGGGGATCTTGATGCCGAACGCGCCGATCTCGCCCAAGCCTCTCACGATGTAGCTGGGGATCTTGCCCTCGCGGTCGATCGTGTCGCTGTCCACCCGCTCCCGCATGAAACGCTCGAGCTTTTCCATGAAAGGACGCGCGCGCTCCAAGTCCGCGGGATCCGGTGCGGGGAAGGGATGCACCAGGTCCAGCCGGAACGATCCCTCGAACATCTCCCGCACGAAGCTCGGCGCCTGCCACTCCTTTTCGCGGGCGGCCTCGGCGACTTCCCGGGCCTCCTGTTCCGAGGCGAGCGGGGTGCCGGTCTTCTCGCTGGGTGGAACGAGCACGTCAGTCATCGGTGGTGGAGGGGTTGAGGGTTAGAGTCATCGGCCGCTCGAGGCCGGCCAGGCCGTGGAGGACCAGTCCGACGATATGGCGCCGGCGGCGCTCGAGGTCATCGGCGTTCTCCAGCGACACGCCCACGGCGGGCGCGACGGTTCGGGCGTGAATCAGATGGAACCAGCAGAGCGCGATGATGCTGAGCAGCAACTGTGCCGCCTCACCCGACGGCGAGTCATCCAGCCCCAGCTCGGCGCTGATCGCCGCCAGGGCTTCCTGGCCCGCCGAAAGGCTCACCTCGTCGAATTGGGGGCCGCCGTTCAGCGCCTCGCGCTCGATCAGCCGGATGAAGTTGGGCCGGCCGGCCAGGAAGTCGAAGTAGTCGGAGACGGCGCCGGCGAGGATGGCAGCGGGGGCCTGGTTGCTGGCCAGGGCCCGTGCGCGACCGGCCCGGACCGCCTCGCGAACCTCGCCGAAGGACCGGTCCAGGACCGCCTGGTAGAGGTCGCCCTTGGAGCCGAAGAAGTAGCCCGGCGTGCCCCGGGAGACCCCGGCGGCGGTTCCCACCTCGTTCAGGCTGGTGGCGTCGAACCCCTTCTGGGCGAACAACTTCTCTGCCGCGTCGAGGATGGCGGCGCGGGTCCGGATGGGGTTGCGTTCGCGGTCGGAGACTGGGGCCATGCCGCCTCGCTTGTGCTTGCTTGTTGTTCAGCAAGTTATGGATTTGCCTGGCGGCGTCAAGAGGAGGCCTTGAAGATCCGCTGGCGAGGCAGCCGGCGGCGCCTCTTCCGGCCGGTGGAACTACGGCGGCGCCCGCGGGGCGCTGATTCCGAGCTGCCAGAGCAGGAACCCGTAGATGTCGGCCATCTCCTCGACCCGCTGAGCCTTAGTGAGTCCCATCCCATGCCCGGCGTCGAATCCCACGAGCAGGAGGACGGGATGGCCGCTGGAGCTGCGCTCCTGGAGCACGGCGGCCATCTTGGCCGGCTGCCAGGCCTCGACCCTCGAGTCGTTCACCCCGGCCGTGAGCAACACTGCGGGATAACCCACACCGGGCTTCACGTGCCCTACGGCGTCCATCTCTTCCAGGCCGCGGAACCCTTCCTCCGTTGCCGTGGTGCCGAATTCGGGAATGTTGGCCGGGCCGCCCGGCTCGTGCTCGGTCCGCAATGCATTCATGACGCCGACGCGGGGAACGGCGGCGCGAAAGAGATCGGGCCGATCGGTGATGGCCCTCCCGATCAGGATGCCGCCCGCGCTGGTGCCCGTCCCCGCCAGACGCTTCGGGGAGGTGTATCCCTCCCGCACGAGATACTCGGCGCAGGCAATGAAATCCTTCCAGGTGTTCGGCTTGGTCGCCCCTTTCCCGGCGAGGTGCCAAGCCTTCCCGTGCTCTCCGCCGCCGCGCACGTGCGCGACGGCGTAGACGCCGCCGCGCTCCAGCCAAGCGAGACGGGTGGAGCTGAAGTACGGATCCTCGGTGACGCCGTACGCGCCGTAGCCGTCCAGCAGCGCCGGACTGGAGCCGTCCCGCGCCAAGTCTTTCCGGTACACGATCGAGAGGGGCACCATTATTCCATCGTGGCTCGGCACCTCGGCCTCAATCGAGACGTAGCCCGACACGTCCACCGGCGCCGACTCGAGCACCCCGGTGTTTCGTGGCTGCCCGTGCGCCGGGGCATAGTGGTACCAGAGTCGAGAGCGAACCCAGGACTCCAGTGGGAACAGAACCCCCGGCTGGCGCCGGTCCGCAGCGATGGATGCGATCGCGCCCTCATTGGGAAGCGGGATGGGCGTCCCAGCAACGCTCCTGCCGAACGGCACTCGGCGCACCCGGCCGAGGCCGCCTTCGAGCTCTTGCACGTACAACCCATCCTTCGCCACCGCCAAGCCCGTGAGCACTGAGGGTCCTTCGGGCACCACGACCTCGGCGGCGCCCAGATCGAGCGCATCGGCACGGATCCGAAGCACGTTGAACCGCGGGGCACCCTCGTGGGTGAGTAGATAGACGTCGTTGCCGTGGAAATCGGCGGCAACCACGCCGTCCTCCACGTCGGCCAGCTTACGCCACGGAGTGGTAGGACCGCGCAGGTCGGAGGCCCGGGCGGCGTACAAGGTGATCTCACGCCGGACGCCGTGGAAGACGACGCTGTAGACGTAGGCCGACCCCTCGACGGGAATCACCGTAGGGAAATCGTCTGGCTCGAGCGGCACGGACGGAGTCGAGTCTCTGGCGAGGAGCAATTCGTCGCCGGCGACCGGCCGCCCGATGACGTGCCGGAACGCGGCGCTGTTGCGGTAGCGGAGCGCCGGATTGGTGTCCGAGGCCGCGTTCAATCGGTTGTAGGCGAACGAGCGACCATCCGCCGCCCAGGCCACCGCTCCGAACTGCACGCGCGAGATGGAGTCGGGCAACCGTCGTCCAGTGATTGCGTCCAGGACGTAGAGGGTCGTTCGTTCCGACCCGCCCAGTGAGGCGCCGTACACCACCAGCCGTCCATCGGGCGCGGGCACGACGTAGTCGATGGCCCAGTGGCTGTTCTCGCGTCCCGGGAGCGTGTCCGGGTCGAGCAGCATCCGCTCTCGGGCCGTTGCCACGTCCCGCACGTACAGTTTCGGCGTCTGCTCGCCTGGTCTGAGCTTGAGGTAGAACCACCGCCGATCTGCGAGGAATACCTGCGGAACCGTCGTCGTGATGTCGGCCAGCTCCGAGAGCCTCGCCTGGAGCGTGGGCCGATCAGGCAGGCGGTCGAGCACATCTCGCGTGTGGGCGTTCTGCCGTCGAAGCCAGCTCAGGAACTGAGGGTTCTGCGAGGTCGGCCGTTCCATCCACCGGTACGGATCGGTGAGCACCTTCCCGAAGTACGTGTCCGCCACCTCCCGCTTGGGTGCGGCCGGAGGGCGGGACTGGGCGAGACCCGAAGCGGCGGCAGGGAAAAGGAACGGCAACAGAAAGCCGACCAGAACGGCGCCGGAGGAGCGCACGCGCATGCCATCTCCCGGAGCAGGAGCTGCGACGGTTTGACTGGGTGATGCCAATCTGAAGGGAGACGGCCGACCGTGCCAGCCCGGAGGCAGCCGCAAGCCCGCCTTCTACGCCGTTCGCCGTACCGGAGCCGGCTCGATCTCCAGCCGCTCGCTCGCCAGGTACGCCTCCCGGGCCGCCGAGACGAAGGCTTCCGCCCCCTTAGGCGCCACTTTCCGGAACAGGGGCAGAAAGCTGGCCCACTGCACCAGGATGGTCCGGGCCCGGGGACTCGCGGTGCGCTCCTCGTGCTCCCGGACCAGACGCCGAAGCAGCTCGATGTCGCGCTCGTCGAGGTCGGCGAGCTCGACCATGTCCGGGTTGACGCGGGTGCCGAAGCTGCCGGCCTCGTCGAGCACGTACGCCATCCCGTTCGACATGCCCGCCCCGAAATTTCTTCCCGCGCGGCCGAGCAGCACGACGATGCCCGAGGTCATGTACTCGCAGCAATGGTTGCCGGCGCCTTCGATCACCGCGATCGCCCCCGAGTTGCGCACCGCGAAGCGATCGCCGGCCTGGCCCGCCGCGAAGAGCTTGCCGCCGGTGGCGCCATACAGCACCGTATTGCCGATGACCAGGTGCTGGTGGGAGACATCGGCGTACGCCGCGCGCCGGAATGGGCGGATGGCGATCTCGCCGCCGCTCAGCCCCTTCCCGACATAGTCGTTGGCCTCTCCCTCCAGCTCGAGATGCATCCCGCGGCAGGTGAAGGCGCCGAAGCTCTGCCCGGCCGATCCGGTGAACCGAAGCCGCACCGAGCCCGGGCTCAGACCGGCGTCGCCGGTCCGCTCCACGATGGCGCCGGCCACGCGCGCGCCGACGGCGAGATGGTGGTTGTAGATCGAATAGCTCCCGGAGAACGGCAACCCGCTTTCGAGGTACGGCCGCAGCTCGTCGAGGATCTCGGCGTCGAGCGATACCAGTCCGGGCCGGTCGTTGCGTTCCACCGTCCGGCGGCGCGCACCCGTCGGGACGCGAGGGTGCCCATCCTGATCGGTAGGAGCCAGCAGCACCGACAGGTCGAGCATCTGCGCCCTGGGCACGTCGGGCCGCTCCAGCCGTTCCAGCAGGTCGTGCCTGCCGATGATCTCGTCCATGCTGCGGAATCCCATGCCCGCCAGGAGCCGGCGCACCTCTTCCGCCACCATGGTGAAGTAACCGATCACCTGCTCGGGCGTACCCTTGAACTTGGCGCGCAGATCCTCCCGCTGGGTGGCGATGCCGGTGGGACAGGTGTTGATGTGGCACTGCCGCGCCATGGCGCATCCCATCGCGACCAGCGGCGCGGTGCCGAAGCCATAGCTCTCGGCGCCGAGCAGCGCCGCGATGACCACGTCGCGGCCGGTCTTGAAACCTCCGTCGGTGCGGACCTCGATCCGGTGGCGCAGGCCGTCGCGTCGCAGGGTGGCCTGGGCCTCCGCCAGACCCAGCTCCCAGGGGGAGCCCGCGTGCTTGATCGAGGAGAGCGGCGACGCGCCGGTGCCGCCGTTGTGGCCCGCGATCAGCACGTAGTCGGCGTACGCCTTTGCCACGCCCGCCGCCACGGTGCCCACCCCGGCCTCGGAGACCAGCTTCACGCCGACCCGCGCGCGGGGATTCACCGTCTTGAGGTCGTGGATGAGCTGGGCCAGGTCCTCGATCGAATAGATGTCGTGGTGCGGCGGCGGCGAGATGAGCTGGATGCCCGGCACCGCATGCCGCAATCGTGCGATCAGCTCGGTGACCTTGTGAGCCGGGAGCTGGCCCCCCTCACCGGGTTTGGCCCCCTGGACGATCTTGATCTCCAGCTCCTCCGCGCGCACCAGGTATTCGGTGGTCACGCCGAATCGCGCGGAGGCCACCTGTTTGATCCGGTTGTCCGCCCGGTCGCCGTTGTCGGCCGGCAGGTAGTTGTGCGGGTCTTCGCCTCCCTCGCCCGAGTTGGACCGGGCACCCATCCGATTCATCGCGATCGAGAGCGTCGCATGGGCCTCCGGCGACAGCGCGCCGAGCGACATCGCCGACGAAACGAAGCGGCGTCGGATCAGCTCGGCCGGCTCGACCTGGTCGAGCGGCAGCGGCTGGCCCTGGCGCACCGCGAGCAGGTCTCGTGGTCCCGCGGGGCGGCGAGCCGAGTTTTTCACCAGGAATCCGCCGTAGGCGTCACTCCCCTCGCTCTTCACCGCCTGCTGCAGCGCCACCACGATGGGCGGGGCCCACCCGTGGTCCTCGCCGTCCTTCCGGAAGCGGACGCGGCCGTGGTCAGGCAGCGACGCCGTGGTCTCCCCGGTGGCGTACGCCGCCCGGTGCCGCGCGAGGACGTCTTCGGCGATCTCCTCGAATCCGATGCCGCCGATGGGCGATGCGGTGCCCGAGAAGCAGGTGGAGACGACTTCGTGGCCCAGCCCGAGGATCTCGAAGATCTGGCCGCCGCAGTAGGACGACAGCGTCGAGATGCCCATTTTGGACAGCACTTTGAGCAACCCTTTTTCGGCGGCGGCACGAAATCGCCGTGCTGCTTCCCCCGGGGAGGGACGCGGCTCGGCCGGCTCCTTCCGGGCGGGCCGGTCGCCCTCCTCCTGGCCGAAGGCGTTCCGGACCGCGGCGAGGGCCAGCCACGGATGCACCGCTTCGGCCCCGTAGCCGATCAGGGTCGCGAAGTGGTGGATGTCGAGCGCGTCGCCCGTCTCGGCCACCAGGCCGACCCGGGCGCGGAGTCCGCTGTGCACCAGGTGTTGTCGCGCCGCGCCCACCGCGAGCAGCATCGGGATCGGCACGTGCCGCTCGTCGGCGACGCGGTCGCTGATGACGATGACCCTGGCGCCGCGCCGCGCCGCCCGCTCCGCGGCGCGCCGAAGCGCGATGAGCGCCGGGCGCAGGCCCTCGACCCCTTTCGACTCATCCCACACCGCGTCCAGCGTGACGGTGGAGAATCCCGCCACATTCCGGAGCGCGGCCATCTCGTCGTCCAGCAGGATCGGATGCTCCAGCCGGAGCATCCGGGCGTAGGACGGCCGCTCCAGCAGCGGTGACCCGCGCCGTCCCAAGTGCATCCGCAGGGACATCACCATCGACTCCCGCAGCGGATCGATCGGCGGATTGGTCACCTGCGCGAAGCGCTGCCGGAAGTAGGCGTAGACGCTCTGGGGGACGGCGGAGAGCGGCGGGATGGGGGTGTCGTCGCCCA
>JACCRH010000171.1 GCA_013813675.1 Gemmatimonadales bacterium | reverse complement strand
CCCATGATCAGGATCAGCGCCGAGGCGACCGAGTAGCGGAACAGGTCGCCGGCCAGGGCGCCGAGGATGGGGGACGCCTGCCACATCGGGAGTGAGCGAAAGCGATCGAACAGGCCTTTGTTGATGTCGGTGTTCAGTCCCATGCCGGTGTAGACCGTGATGAACACGACCGTCTGCACCAGCACCCCGGGCAGCAGGTACTGGATGTACTCCCGGGGCGACCCGGCAAGCGCCCCGCCGAAGATGTAGGTGAACAGCAGCGTGAACATGATCGGCATGACGGTCACGTCGAACAACTGGAACGGCACGTGCTTGATTTTGAGCATCGCGCGCCAAGCGAGGGTGGTCACCGAGGACGCGGCCGACGCCGGCCGGGGCCGGGCCTGGGTCCCGAGAACACGGTGGGTGCGCTCGCCGGTGGTCAGCAGGTCGGGGGTCAGCAGGTCGGGGGTCATGGCTTGGCCTCCGTGGCCGCGTCTTCCGCGGGGCGGCCGGTGAGCGCGAAGAACACCTCGTCCAGGGTGGGATTGCCGACCGAGAACTCGGTGACATCCACGCTGTCCTGGGTGAGCGCGGTGAGCACGGCGGCGGCCTGGGCGGGGCTGGCGAGCCGGGCGGTCAGCGTCGTCGGGTCGGTGACCGGCACCACGCCATCACCCAGCACCCGCGCGACCAGCTCCTGCGCCCGCGCGCGCTGCTCGGCGCTCGCGAGGCGCACGTGGAGGGCGCTGGAGCCGACCGACGCCTTGAGGTCGCGGCTGGTGCCCTCGGCGATGACCCGGCCATGATCGATCACGGCGAGGCGCTCCGCCAGCCGGTCGGCCTCGTCGAGATACTGGGTGGTCAGCAGCACGGTGGTTCCCTCGTCGGCGATCCGCCGCACCAAATCCCAGACCTGGTTCCGGCTCCGGGGATCGAGGCCGGTGGTGAGCTCGTCGAGGAACAGGATCTCGGGGATCGTCACCAGGCTGGCCGCGATGTCGATGCGGCGGCGCATGCCGCCGGAGTAGGTCTGCACCTGGCGCCCCGCGGCCTCCGCCAGGCCGAAAGCCTCGAGCAGTTCCGCGGCGCGGAGCCGGGCGCCGCGCCACCAGAGGCCGAGCAGGCGGCCCATGAGCACCAGGTTCTCCTGGCCGGTGAGGTCCTCGTCCACCGAGGCGTACTGGCCGGTGAGGCTCACCTTCTGGCGGACCATCGCCGCTTCGCGGACGACGTCGTGGCCCAGCACGGTGGCGGTGCCGGCGTCGGGGCGGAGGAGCGTCGCGAGGATCCGGATCGCGGTCGTCTTGCCCGCGCCGTTCGGGCCCAGCAGGCCGAAGACCGAGCCCTTCCGGATGCGGAGGTCTACGCCGTTCAGGGCGCGGGTTTCACCGAACGACTTGACGAGGCCGTTCGTCTCGATCGCGTTGGACATCAGGTCTCCCCTCGCGGGTACGAGTGCGGTACCGAAGATATGCCGAAGTAGGCTCCAGTGCCAGACATTCGTGTAACAGCTTGGCAGCCGCCCTCACCAAGTCACTCCTCGGCTGCGGGCACTGACACCAGACTCTGCGGTGACGTTTTCACAGCGCCGGGAACCACGGCCGTTTTCGGACTTTTCAAACGCGCAACTCGGCAACTGCCATCGTCCACGGCGAAGCGTTTGATTGCCGGGCGGGGCGGGCTACTGTTGGTCCATGGAAGTCACCAGCGTCCAGCGCCGCACGCTGCGAGTGCTTTTCGCGACGCAGATCATCAGCGGCATCGGCATCGCGGTCGGCGCGTCGGTCGGCGCGCTACTGGCGGCGGAGATTGCCGGGATCGGCGTGTCGGGTCTCGCGCTGAGCGCCAACGTCGTGGGCGCCGCCCTGTTCGCGCTGCCGGCCACGGCCATTGTGCGACGGCACGGCCGCCGGCCCAGCCTCGCAGCAGGCTACCTCGTCGCGGCGGTGGGCTCGATCCTCGTCGTCGCTGCCGCGGTGCGCAGCTCGATTCCCCTGTTGATGGCAGGCTTCTTTCTGTTCGGCGGCGCGACGGCCGCCGGTCTCCAGGCGCGCTATGCCGCCGTGGACCTGGCGCCCGCCGCGCTCCGGGGCCGTCACCTCTCACTGATCGTGTGGGCGACGACGCTGGGCGCGGTGGTGGGGCCGAGCCTGGCGGCTCCGGCGGGCGCCTCATTGGACCGCTACGGCATCCCTACCCTGGCCGGCCCGTTCCTCTTCTCGGCGCTGCTCTTCGGCCTGGCGACGCTGCTGCTCATGCTCCTGCTCCGGCCCGACCCGGCGCTGATCGCGCGCACCGCTCTGGGAGCCCCGAGCGCGCCGGGAGTGGTCAACCCTCGCGGCGGGATGCGCGCGGCGCTCCGCGCCGTCGTGTCGCAGGCGTCGCCTCGCCTGGGCGTGGGCGCGATGGCCGCCGGCCACGTGGTCATGGTCGGCGTCATGACGATGACGCCGGTGCACATCCGGAGCGCCGGCCACGGCGCGGCGCAGACGCTGCAGGTCGTCGGCGTGGTCCTGAGCTTTCACATCGCGGGCATGTTCGCGTTGTCGCCGGTATTCGGCTGGCTGACCGACAAGCTCGGCCGGCGGCCGGTCATCGTCATGGGCATCGCGCTGCTGCTGGGGGCGTGCGCGCTGGCGGGAAGCGCCGGCCACCACTCGGTCCGGCTCGCCGGCGCGCTGACGATGCTCGGTCTCGGGTGGTCGGCCACGACGGTCGCCGGATCCACGCTGCTCAGTGAGTCGGTGTCAGCGGAGCTACGCGCATCCGCTCAAGGTCTCTCGGATCTTGCGATGGGCCTGGCAGGTGCGTCGGCGGGCGCGATCTCCGGGCTGATCGTGGAGGGTTGGGGATACTCGACGCTGACGCTGCTTGCCGCGCTCGCGACGGCGCCGCTTGTCGTGCTGGTATCGCTCTCAGCTAAGGCAAAGCCTAGCGCCGTCCCCGAGGCCTAGTGGGCAGGTCTTCCAGCCACCGAATCCGATTGGACGTCTATCTCGAAGTCGGCGCGAAGCGCGTCTTTGCGTGTGCCGTCGACTGGCCAGGCTGGTGCCGCAGCGGCCCGGATGAGGCGGCGGCGCTGCAGGCGCTCCTCGACTACGGTCCGCGCTATGCCGCGGTGGTTCGCTCGGCCCGACTCGGCTTCGAGGCGCCGACTCGAGTCGAGGCGCTTCGCGTGGTCGAGCGACTCAGGGGGAACGCGACCACGGATTTCGGCGCCCTCGGGCTGATTCCCTCGTGCGACCGTGCGGGCGCGAACGTGGCGGAGTGCAGGCGGTTCGAGAAGGTGATCCGGGCGGGGTGGCGCGTGCTGGATGCCGCGCGGAAGCGAGCGACTGGGAAATCGCTCCACAAGGGCCCACGAGGTGGCGGGCGCGAGCTCGACGGGATCGTCGGGCATGTCATCGACGCCGACGGCGGTCACCTTGCCGCCGTCGGGTGGAAGCTTCGCTCGGCGGGCACACTGGCGGACCGCGTCGACCAAACCCGCAGCGCGATCATCGAGGCGCTCAGCGCGTCGGCTCGTGGCGAGATCCCGGCGTCGGGACCTCGTGGCGGGAGTCGTTGGCCGGTCCGCTTCTTCGCTCGGCGGGTGGCCTGGCACACCATCGCTCACGCGTGGGAGATCGAGCGCCGGGTCGCCTAGGATGGCAAACCGCGGCTAGGCCCCGGGGCTACTCGATGCCGACTTTCCCTTTGGCCGCGTTCCGCAGGCGCATCGAGTTTTCTCCCCCATTTCGGAGCCAGCACTGATCGACGCGTCGCAGGGCATGCCCAGCGTGCTCGCCGGGACCAACGCCGCCATGACGACAGCACGCCGGGTGCCGAGTTCTTGTGCTGTGCTAGTCGGACGAGGCCGGAGTAATCGTGTGCGCAGGAGCTGCTTCCCATCGATACTTCGGTGTGGCAGCGCCGACCAGGAATCCGAATGCGCCGCCGAGGTCGGCCCCAACCAATCTCGCCTCCAATAGGACCGGGCCGTCGGCGGAGCAGTCAGCGCACCTATGCCCGACCAGACCAAGCACCAGCCCTGCCACCGCCCCGACGGCTCCGCCTATCGCTCCGCCTTTCCAATGCTGGTAGCCGACCTTTCGGCGT
>JACCRH010000151.1 GCA_013813675.1 Gemmatimonadales bacterium | reverse complement strand
TCCCGTGTCGAACGCCTGGCCGACCACTACACCCACCGGACTGATGGCGCGAGGAAACACCGTGGGCCGGGTGCCCCCAACGAACGTGAAGGTCTCCTGGTAGTACAGGAACCCGTCAGCAAATTCCTCCTCCTCGCCGACGGCGTCCGGCATTGGCCCTAACGCGCCCACGATCTGACCCTTGGTATTGATCGCGGTGGCGAGGCTGTACTGGCGACCCTGCGTGCCCAGGTCCTTGAACACGCCGTCCTTCCAGCGGAAAGCGTGGCGCTCACCCGATGCGGTGATGCTCTGGCCGACCACGACGCCGCCGCGGCTGATACCGTTTGCCTGCGAGGTGGCCCCCCCGAGCGTGCCGAGGTCGGTCATGACGCCGCCCCGCCAGATAAAGGCATGGCGGTTGCCGCCCGCGGTCTCGCTCCAGCCCACGATGACCCCGAACTCGTTGATGCCGGTCGCCTGACTGTTCCCGCCTCCCAGAGTCCCGAGGTTCTTTTTCGTGCCATTCTGCCAGCGCACCGCACGCGTGGCTCCCGATTTGATCGTGCTCCACCCGGCGATGACCCCGTCGTCGTTGATCGCCGTCGCTTCGCTATACCCCCCGGCCAGGGCGCCGAGATCGCTCATGACGCCGTTCTTCCAGACGAAGGCATGAGGCAGGCTCGACCCCGGCACGTTGCTGGTGCCGACGATCACGCCGGCGGAGTTGATCGCCCGGGCCGACGAGAAGAGTCCACCCAGGGTGCCCAGGTCGCGGACAGCGTAGGTCGCGAGGGCTGCCACAGCGGGGGCGGGCTGAGCCGAAGGTCCGGTGGAGGATTCTTCGGCGGAGCAGCCCAACGCTGCGAGTGCTAAAGCCATGGCACCCATACGGATCGTGGCTGGGTACGTGGTAAACATGGGCGCTGCTCCTCGGGTGGAAGGCTCGCCGCGCCGTTAGGCCTGGTTGCCGTCGGGTGACGGGGGGCGAGAATTCGCGGGCAGTCTACCGGGGGAGTATCAAGCCGTTCTCAAGAGCCGTCCGGCCTCATACCCCCACGAACACGAAAAAGCCCCGCGATCACCAAGTGATGACCGGGCGGAGACTTCCATTCATGGGCCTGGGTAGAGGTGACTACCGACCTCAGGCTTATCAGGCCAATGCGGGAAGCTGCGAAGTCCGACGCAACGTCGTCTTTCATGGGGCGAACCGCGCGATCTGACGGACTTCTTAGAGGCTTGCATCGGAAACTGTCGGGGTGAATCGACAGGAAGAATCGATAGGAACCTTCACGGACTTGCCACGGACTCATCCGATCCCGAGAGGCCCTCCATCTGTGACGTTTGCCCGAAGACAAGTCGAGCGCTTGCCTCCGGAGCAGATGAGCCGGCGGCCGACAGCCCGCAATAGCGAGGTCTCAAGTATTTCGGTTTGCGCCGCATCCGCTGGCGCTGGTGGATGCGGCACTGTTTGGCACTGGCGTAGCACGCGACGCGTGGAGGCGACCCGCGCATTGACGGATCGCTTGCGAAGATTGCCCAGAGTTACTTGGGATCAAGATGCGACGACTCCTTGAGCGGACTTTCTCATGCACCAGGCTCTTGTGCCACCCTCAGTCGGCACGACTCACGCCGCTGCGTGTCCGGTTCTGATTGCATACACGTGCTGTGACCCTGGGCTCGCCCTTCCAGCAGCTGTGATGAGCCGCCAGTCTTTCCATGGAAAATGGCGTGAGTCCACGAGGCCGGGCGTCAGGTCCAGAGTCTCCTCAAGCGAAACGACGACAAAATCAAGGTCGCCATGACCCGTAAGGCGATCAAACAGGGTGTGATACCGGCGGCTCTTGAAATGGGGGCAGGACAATGCAGGCGTGACGGTGTCGCAAATCGGGCCCATCATCTCGCATTAAGGGCCTAGCTTCTGGACAACGTTGCTAATATTTGTATCACGTAGTCAGCCAAGGGCTGAGTGAGGCTTTTCGCATTGCGTGCGGAGGGTCAACAATATCCGGGCAGCTTTAAACCGTGTCTACCGTTGTTGTTGCTCGAGCTGCTGTTTTCATAGAGCCTCCGGAGCCGCGTCGAAACGCAGCTCCGTGAAACAGCATGTGCAAGCTCCAGTCCGGCCGCTGCTAGCGCCTCGCAAATTTCAGGTGGACGACGCCAGG
>JACCRH010000149.1 GCA_013813675.1 Gemmatimonadales bacterium | reverse complement strand
CACGTGCGCTTGCCCCCCACCCCACCCCTCGCCAACTTCGGGCGATGCCTGCCTCACAGATCACGCTGGACGGCCGCTCGCTCACCATCGGCGAGGTCGTGCGCATCGCCCGGGAGCCGGCGACCCGCACCGGCCTCGACCCCGCCGCGCGCGACGACCTGATCGCCAGCCGGCGGCTGGTCGAGCAGGCCATTGCTTCCGGGCAAACCATCTACGGGATCAATACCGGGTTCGGCAAGCTCGCCAATGTCCGGATCGCCCCCGACAAGCTCGACCGCCTCCAGGTCAATCTGATCCGCAGCCACGCCGCTGGGGTAGGGACGCCCTTACCGGCGGGAGTGGTGCGCGCGATCATGCTGCTTCGTGCCAACGTCTTGCTTCGCCCCACCAGTGGGGTGCGGCCCGAGCTGGTCGAGGCGTTGACCGCCATGCTCAACCGGGGGATCGTCCCGCTGGTGCCGGAGCAGGGCAGCGTCGGCGCCAGCGGCGACCTGGCTCCCTTGAGCCACATCGCGCTGGCACTGATGGGGGAGGGCGAGGTGCTCGGCGACACCGGACCCGCGCCAGCCGCCCGGGCGCTGGGGGACGCCGGGCTGCAGCCGTTCCACTTCGCCCTCAAGGAAGGTCTGGCGTTCATCAACGGCACCCAGGCCCAGACCGCCCTCCTGGCGTTGCTGGTGCATGACGCCGAAGTGCTCTGGCGGACGTCGGTGGGCGCGGCGGCGATGGCGCTGGAGGCGCTCCGAGGCACCCCCGCGCCGCTCGACTCCCGGATCCACCAGGCGCGGCCGCATCCGGGTCAGCTCGAGGCGGCGGCGATGATGCGACAGCTTCTCGCCGACAGCGAGATCCGGGAATCGCACCGCGAGGGCGACCCCCGGGTGCAGGACGCCTATTCGCTGCGCTGCGCGCCGCAGGTGTTCGGGGCCGTCGCGGACGCCATTCGCTTCGCCCGGGAGACGGTGACGGTCGAGCTCAACGCGTCCACCGACAACCCGCTCGTGTTTCCCGGCGGCGACGTCATCTCGGGCGGAAACTTCCACGGCCAGCCGGTCGCCCAGGCACTCGATTTTCTGGCGACCGCGCTCACGACGCTCCAGGCGATCGCCGAGCGGCGGGTCGAGCGACTGGTGAATCCCGATCTGTCCCAGGGGCTGCCGGCATTTTTGACCGCGGACCCCGGCCTCTCCTCCGGTTACATGATGGTCCAGATCTCGGCCGCCTCACTGGTGGCGGAATCGCGGACGCTGGCCATGCCGGCGAGCATCGGCTCGATCCCGACCGACGCCAACCAGGAGGACTTCGTCCCCATGGGCATGGCCGCGGCCTACAAGGCGCAGCGCATTCTGGCCAATGCTCAGCGGGTGATCGCCGCGGAGCTGCTGTGCGCCTCGCAGGGACTCGAGTTCCTTGCACCGCTGAGGCCGGGGCGGGGGGTCGAGGCGCTCTACCGGCGGCTCCGAGGCCTGGTCCCGCGGGTCGCGCCGCTCGACGCGGACCGGCCGCCGGCGCCGGATCTCGAGCGCCTGGCGCGGGCGGTGGCAGCGGGGGAGCTGGATCCCGGGGCCGAGTGGTGAGCTCGCCTCATTCTTGCCCCCTTCCCACCCGTCCCGGTATCTTTTGATCGCAAAACCCCTTATGCCCTGAGTGCCCCCTTCGCCGCCCGAGTCGCATGAACCTCGAAAAGCTCAAAGACACGGCGCGAAAGTTCGAACAGAAGGAGGACTGGCGGCGGGCCATCGAGGTCTATCTCAAGGCCATTCAGCAGATCGAGTCGGGACAGGAAACCTCCCCTGACCTCTCCCTCTACAACCGGGTCGGTGACCTCTATCTCAAGACCAGCGACACCGCCGCGGCGGTGCGGTCCTACGAGCGCGCCGTCGATCTGTATGCCGACCAGGGCTTCTTCAACAATGCGATAGCCCTCTGCGGCAAGATTCTCCGGGTGAACCCGGGCCGTACCCAGACCTACCTCAAGCTGGCCCAGCTGCACGCCCGCAAGAACGTCGTCATCGAGGCCAAGCGAAACCTGATCGAATTCCTGGAGCGGATGAACGCCCTTGGACAGTTGGACCAGGCGTTCGGGTCGGTCAACGAATTCGCGGACCAGTTCTCCGGCAGCCAGGAGATCCGCTCGATGCTGGTCGAGCTGCTCCGGGCGACGTCCCGCGAGGATGAGGCCCGGGAGCAGCTCGAAAAGCTCGCGGGGGAGATCGAGGGCAGAGGGGAACGGCTGGGCCAGCGACCGCCCCAGGAGCGCACTCCGTCGCATCAGGAAGAGGAGTCAGCGCAGCGTCCCCCGCGCCCGCCACCGGCCGGCCTGGTCTTTCTCGACACCGGCGTGGATCTGCCGCTTGAGCCGCCACCCGGCTCCAGTGAGCTCCTGGAGGTATCTCCCCCCGAGGGACTTCAGCATTCCGAGCTCGGTGGCCCCGCCGGCGACGCCGGCATGACCGATGAGCCGGTGGACCTGGTCGTTGGTCTGGAGCAGGCCACGGAGGTGGACCTGGTCGCCACGGGAATGGACACCGACCTCGGGCTGGAGCGGATGGAGCGCGCCGAGCTGGAGTTCATCGGCGAGCCGCTGGAAGGGATGGACGAATCGCCGGGGGACCTGGTCGACGAAGACCTGATGGTCTCGACCGACGATTCGGTCGTCGACTACGCCATGGGAGAGCCGGAGAGCGGGCCGGAGCTCGAGCTCATCGAGCCCGAGCTCGATCAGCATGCCGCCGAAGGGGTAGAGCCTGCGACTGCCCTCGCCGACCTCCCCTTGCTCCCGGTCGAGGCCGGCGAGGATGGCATGGCCGACTTGGAGAGCAGGATCCTCGAGGATCCCGACAATCCGGAGCTTCATCTCCAGTTGGCCGACCACCTGCTCCCGGCCGGGGACCAGGCCCGTGGGTTGGAAGAGCTGGAGCTCGCGCTGGGGGGTTACGAGCGGGTGGGCGATTGGCCTCGCGCCGCGGCGGTCTCCGACCGCCTGGTACTGCTGGCTCCGGACAGTATCCGGCACCACCAGAAGCGGGTGGAGCTCGCCTTCCGCTCCGGGGAGAGGGATCCTTTGCTCGCCGCGTATCTCGCCCTCGGCGATGCGCTCGCCCGCGCCGGGGCCAGCGACAAGGCGATGGCGGTCTTCGGCCGGGTGCACGAGCACGATCCCGACAACGCCCATGCGCTCTCCGCGCTCGCGGCATTGCGCGGCCACCCGCCGGCGCCCCCCGAGCCCAGCCTGCCGACCACCGAGCCCAGCCCGCAGGCCGCCGCCGCTCGTCCCAGCCCACCTCCTCACGCGCCTCCAATGCCGAAGTCGTCCGACGCCTTCGTCGACCTCGGGTCCATGATCCTCGACGAGGGATTGCCGCGCGACACCCGGATGCGGGTGGACCGGGCGGATCCGAAGGGCGAGGACGAGCAGCGGGAATTTCAGGAGATCCTGGAACAGTTCAAGCGGGGAATCGAGCAGAACCTCGACTCCGAGGACTACCAGGCACACTACGAACTCGGCATCGCGTTCAAGGAGATGGGGCTGCTCGACGAGGCGATCGCCGAGTTCCAGAAAGCGCTCCGCGCGCCCGAGGGCCGGCTGCGGACTTCGGAGGCGCTCGGCGTCTGCTTCTACGACAAGGGACAGTTCGGAGTCTCGGAGACGGTGCTGCGCCGGGCGGTGGAGACCGTCCACGGCGGTGACGAGGCCAAGATCGGCCTGCTGTACTGGCTGGGGCGCGCGGCGGAGGCGCAGGGGAAGGAGCTGGACGCGATCACCAGCTACGAGCGCGCGCTGGCCGTGGACATCCGTTTCATGGACCTGAGCGACCGCCTGCACCGCCTCGCCGCGGACCGCCGCAAGTGAGTCCGCAGACCGCCCCGGTTTCGCTGGCCGACCTTCAGGGCCCGCTGGGCGCCCGGCTCGAGCGGGTGCAACAGGAGCTCCGCCGCGTGGTCGAGGCGGACTTCGGGCTGATCACCGAGGTGAACTCGCACCTCTTCCGCATGCAGGGCAAGCTGTTTCGCCCCACCCTCCTGCTGCTGGCCGACGAGGCGACGGGGGAGCCGGACCCGAGAGCCACGACGCTCGCCGCCGTGGTGGAGCTCATCCACCTGGCCACGCTGGTGCACGACGATTCGGTGGACCATTCGGTACTCCGCCGGGGGATGCCCACCATCAACTCGCTCTTCAGCCACCAGATCTCGGTGATCATGGGAGACTATCTCTACTCCCGCGCCGTGATCGAGCTGGTCGGCCTGGGCGACCTCGAGCCGCTTCGCGTGCTCAGCCGGGTCACCAACGAGATGACGGTCGGCGAGATGCGCCAACTGCTGGCGCACGACCCGCTGCAGTACTCGGAGCAGGACTATGATCTCCTGATCCAGTCGAAGACGGCGTCGCTGGTGTCGGGTGCCTGCGAGGTCGGCGCGCTCCGTGCGGCCCCGGAAGAGCGGCTGGCGCTCAGGCGCTTCGGGACGGCGCTCGGGATGGCGTTCCAGATCGTGGACGACCTGCTCGACTACGTGGGCGACGCCAGCGTTACCGGGAAGCCGACCGGCTCCGACCTCCGGGAGCACAAGGTGACGCTCCCTCTGATCGCCGCGCTGCCCAGGATGGGAGAGGCGGACCGGCGCCGGGTGGCCGATCTGCTGCTGGCCCCGGAGCCCACCGATGAGCAGATCCAGGCCGTAGTGGAATCGGTGGCGGATGCCGGTGGCCTGGACTACGCGCGGGAGCGCGCGCTCCAGCTCGCTCAGCAGGCCGACGGCGAGCTGGACCGTCTGGCTCCCTCCCCCGCCCGGGACGCGCTCCAGGCCAGCATCACCTACGTCGTGGACCGTCGGCGCTGATGGCCAGCGGACCGCACCGGCCGGGCTTCTACCTCGGCGTCCTGGTCGCCGGATTCGTTGCCGGAGGGGCGCTTACCTCCCTCCTGAGACAGACCCTTCCCGACAGCGCCGCGCGCACCTTCTTCACCACGACCTGGGACGCCCAGTTCGGCCCTATCTCCGCGGATCTCCTGGTGATAAGCTTCACCCTGGGCCCGATCGGGTTGCACGTGTCGCTGCTCAGCCTGATCGCAGTGGTCCTCGCGTACTTGATCGCCCGCTCGCTCTTCTAGGGGGTCCCCGTGGGCAACCTTGGCTTCACCGAGATCATGATCATCCTGCTGGTGGTGTTGCTCCTCTTCGGCGCCAAGCGGCTGCCGGAAATGGGTGCGTCCATCGGGAAGGGCCTGCGCGAGTTCAAGCGCAGTCTCACGGAGACCCAGGAATCGATCATGGGGAACGACGACAAGCGGAATCTGCAACCCCGCGAGCCGGAGGAGACAACGCCGTCGAAGGCGCCGTCCGGCGAGCCGAAGCGACTCTCCCAGTAGCTCCCCCGGTCAGGTCACCGGAGGCTGCTGAGGCTGGGTCGCCTGCTGCGGTTGCTGCTGCTGTAGCTTCGCCCGGTTATCCACGATCTTCGCGGACTCCCGCAGCGCGCTCATATACCCTCGAATCCGATCCTGCCGGGCCAGGCTGATCATCTTGGTCCGGTACCCGTCCAGCTCCTTGGCGAACTGCGCCGAGTCGGCCTTGGTGTGTTCCAGGACTTCCAGCACGTACATCCCCTCGGGAGTGTCCAACAGGCCGCTGCGCTGACCCACCTCCAGTCCGAACGCCGTGCCCACCACCTGAGGGTCGGTGAGCGGCGGGTTGAGCCGGGTAAAGGGACCGAACTCGCGGTGGGCGAAGTTCATCGCCTTGGCGACTTCCGCCGCGGACTGGCCTGACCCCACCCGCTTGAGGAACTCCTCGGCCTTCGGCTTGGCCAATTGCTGTTTCTTCTCCAGTCGCAGCGTCTGCTCCACCGCCCCCCGGATCTGCGCCAGGGGGGGAACTCCGGCCGGTTGAAGGCTGTCGAGCCGGAAGATGTAATAGGCCACCGGGGCCTCGATCACCGGGCTGGTGGCGCCGACCTTGGTGCCGGCGAAGGCCCACACTCCGGCGTCGGGGACGACCAGACTCCCCAGTTGTACCCGGGTGCCCTCCTGCACCGGCCCGGACTTGCCGATGGGGAGCGAGAGCGCGCGGGCGACGGTGTCGAGGGCCGCCGGGTCGTCGCGCTCGGCGCCTAGCCGCTCGAGGGTGTCGGCCTGGGCGTCGAGGCGGTCGCGGTGCTCTCCCGAGACCTCGATCGGAATCAGGATATGGCGGCCCTTGGCCTTGTCGCCCTTCCGGCTGGTGATCTCGATGACGTGGAAGCCGAACTGCGACAGCACCGGGGCGGACACCTTCTTGAGCGGCATGGAGAACGCCGCCGAGTCGAAGGCCGGATCCATCGAGCCCTTGGTCCACTCCCCCAGGTCGCCGCCGTTCGCGGCCGAGACGCTGTCGTCGGACTCGCGCCGCGCCACGTCGGCGAACGACTCGCCGCCGGCGATCGCCGCTCGGGTTGAGTCGGCCCGGGCGCGGGCGGCGGCCGTGTCGGACGCACTGGTGAGCCGCGGCAGCGCCACGAAGCTGAGGTACACCGTCCGCGGCCGCTTGAACTCAGCCTGATGCGACCGGTAGTAGGCGGTGACCTCCGCGTCGGTCAGCTTGACGGCCGAGTCCGGGATGATGTTGCGCGGGATGATCGCGGTGAGGGCGACCTTGACCTTCTCGTTCTCGTCCCGGTACTGCTCCCAGAGGGCCGCGTCCGACAGGTAGACGTCCGCCGCCACCACCCGGAGCAGCTTGGAGCGCCGAAGCTGGTCGCGGTACTGCGCCTCGAGCGCCGGCAGGTACTGGGCGCCGACGCTGGAGGTGAGCCAGCGCTGGTACTTCGCCATGTCGAACTGGCTGTCGGTCTGGAATTCGGGGACGCTCTGGAACTCCGCGGGGGGCGAGCTCCGCATCGCCTGGACGATCTCGTCGGGGTTCACCGTGATGCCCCGGCGCTGGTATTCGGTCTCCAGAATCTGACTCTCGATCAACTGTTCCCAGACCTGATCCTCGATCTGGTTCCGCTCCTCGAGGGTGAGAGACGCGGGCATCTCGCGCTGCCGATTGTCGACCGTCTGCTGGACGTAGCCCTGGTAGGTCCGGGCGTCGATGCTTCGGCCGTTGATCTTGCCGACGTTCGAGGTCGTAGTCAGACCCGACCAGTCCACGCTGGTGAGCACGAACACCAGCATGAGGAGGGCAAAGATGGCCCCCGCCACCTTCGCGCTGTTACGGAATGCTTGCATCATAGGGCGGCGCTCGGTGCTCCAGACCTGGGGTTGGAAAGAGCAGGAAGCTTAAGCCCAAGAAGGCTGAAGCTCAAGGCACGGCAGGGCTTACCAGTTGACAGCGGGGGAGCGGCGCGCTACTGTCACCTGACTCCCCACAGCGATTCAATGCGTCGACGGCCGACCCCGATTCTTTCCTCGACAAACCGGGACCCGGATGGCACTTAGCGAGATCGAGAAGCTCGAGCGCCGGTACGCCGAGAACCCGCAGGGGCTCACCTTCGCACCGCTGGCTGAAGTCCACCGGAAGACCGGCGAGGTCCAGCGAGCCCTGGACCTGCTCGGTCCCGGTCTCGAGATCCACCCCGACTACATCCCGGCCAGCATCGTGCTCGGCCGGTGCCATATGGACCTCGGCGACGTCCACGCGGCGGAGACCGCGTTCCTGCACGTGCTCGCGCTCGACGGCGAAAATGTGATCGCGCTCAGGGCTCTGGCCGACATCAGCGAGCGCCTGCTCAAGTTCGACGACGCCGAGCGCTGGTTGCACACCCTGCTGTCGGTGGACCGCAGCAACGACGACGCGCGGGAGCAGCTCCAGCGGGTCGAGATCTCGCGGCGCCAGGCCGAGGTCGCCTCGTCCGCCGCGCCGGGCGTGGTCGAGGCGGTGACTCCATTCGAGCCTCCGGTCGCGGAGCCCGCGGTGGGGTGGGTGTCCCAATCGGGACAGGTGCCGAACGCCTCGCTGGTCCAAATGGAAGACCTCGAGCCGTCAGCGCTCCGGGAGCCATTCGAGGAGCCGGCGGCGAGTCGGTTTCTGGAATCGACCGCCGTGGAGGAGCCGGTGGTGATGGAGGAGCCGGCTCCGATGGAAGAGCCGGTTCCAGTCCTGGATTCGGTGGAGCCGCTCGATGGCCTGGTCGGTCGCGAGGTCCATACGCCGGACCCAGCGGGCGAGGAGTTCCGGGTGGAGACCAGTGAGGACATCGTGCTCCAGAGCGCGGGCGGCAGCGAGTTCCAGATGCCGGACGCGTCGCAGGAGCTCTTCGCCAGTGGCGGGCCCGGAGAGCGGGCGCCCTTTGAAGAGGATGCTCCGATTGCCCCCGCCGCCGCGTGGCAGGCGCCGCCGGCCACGCCAACCGAGCCGGAGGCGGTGAGCCCACCCGAGGCCGTGGAATCGCCGGAGCCCGCGGCGGTGGCGGTCGCGGCGGAGCCTCCGCCGGCCGAGCGGAATGACTTCCGCTACCACCGCAGAGACGAGGGCCGGGAGCCACAGGCGCCGTCGCCGCCGCCGCGGCGCTCGTACGCTGCGGGTCAGACCGGCGGGCGCTCGGTCGCGCAGCTCTTTCAAGGTATCCTCTCCGCCCGTCCGCCGGCGCAGGCGTCGGCCGCGCCCGTGCGGCAAGGTCCGGCGGCGGCGAGTGCCGGTGCACCCACCCGTCCAGCCAGCGACGCGCTGTCACTGAGCTCGGTGTTCGGCGAGGAAGCATCCGAGACGCCACCGGCGGTTTCGGCCTCGAGCCCGGGCGCAGGGCCGGTCTCCTTCGACGATTTCTTCAGCTCCCCCACTGCCTCGCCCGCCGCGCGGACTCCACGCGCCCCGGATCCCAAGAACGACGACCTCGACCAGTTCCACGCCTGGCTTCAGAACCTGAAGCGCTGAATGTTGATCGCGGTGCTCAACGGTCCCAACCTCAACCTGTTGGGGCAGCGGGAGCCGGAAGTCTACGGGCGAACCACGCTGGCCGAAATCGAGACCATGGTGCGCGACGCCGCCCGGTCGCACGGCGCCGACATCGAGTGGCTGCAGACCAACCACGAGGGCGAGCTGGTGGACGCGGTACAGAGCCTCCGCGGCCGGGTGGACGGCGCGCTGGTCAACGCGGCCGCCCTCACCCATTCGAGTCTCGCGCTCCGTGATGCCATGCTGGCCGTCCGGGTGCCCTTCGTGGAGCTGCATCTCTCCAACATTTTCGCGCGAGAGCCCGAGCGGAGACACTCGGTCATCGCGGATCTCGCCGTCGGGTTGATCACGGGATTCGGTGCCCAGAGCTACCTGCTGGCCCTTCAGGCGCTGGTGGGCCGCCTCCGTGCCGGCTGACCGCCGCGCGGAGCGGCAGCGCGCGCTCCGTGCGGCGCTCGAGAGCGAGGGGCTCGACGGCCTGCTGGTCACTCACCTGCCCAACGTCCGCTACCTGACGGGATTCACCGGATCGGCGGCCTTGCTGCTGATCCGGGCCCAGGCGACGGTCCTGGTGACCGACTTCCGCTATGCGGTACAGGCGCCCGCCGAGGCCGGGGACGCGGCGACGGTCGAGGTGGACCAGAAGAGCGTGTGGGACCGCCTGGGACGGGTGATGTCCGGTTTCCCCCAGGGCTCGGTGGGCATCGAGTCGCACTCGCTCACGGTGAAGGACGCCGAGCGGGTCGCCGGCCTGACCCGAAGCCGGATCGTGCCGCTGGCTGACCAGGTGGAGCGGCTTCGGGCCGTCAAGTCGCCCGAGGAAGTGGCGGCGATCCGGGCCGCGGCCCGGCTCGCCCAGGAGGCGCTGGCCGAGGTGCTGCCCACGATCGCGGTGGGACAGAGCGAGCGGGAGATCGGGGCCACACTCGAGGCCGCGCTCCGGCGCCGGGGAAGCGAGTGGCACCCGTTTCCCACCATCGTCGCCTCCGGCGCCCGCTCGGCGCTTCCCCATGCGCGCACCAGCGCCCGGACGGTGGGCCGGGGCGAGTGGCTGCTCCTGGATTTCGGCGCCCAGGTCGACGGCTACTGCGCCGATCTCACCCGGACCGTGGTAGTGGGGGCCCGGGCCGACGAGCGCCAGCGGGCGGTGTACGATCTGGTGCGGTGCGCGCAGGGCAGGGCGCTGGAGCACCTCCGTCCGGGCATGAGCGGTCGCGAGGGCGATGCCCTGGCCCGCGAGGTGATCGCGGGGCGCGGGTTCGGCGAAGCCTTCGGCCATTCCCTGGGACACGGCCTCGGGCTCGAGGTCCACGAGGCGCCCCGCCTGGCCCCCACGTCGGAGGTGCCGGTGCCTCAGGGCGCGGTAGTCACGGTGGAGCCGGGCGTCTATTTTCCGGGGTGGGGCGGTGTCCGGCTGGAGGACGATCTCCATCTGGGTCAGGACGGACCGGAGCTGCTCTCCGACGGGCGAACCGAGCTCGTGGAGCTGGTGTAGCCCGGGCGGATCTCTACTCTTCACCATGCCATCATCCAACCCGACTCTCGGGGATTCCCGGCCCAACCCCCGCCGGCCGCCACCGATACCGGCGGCGCCGGCATGGGCGCCATGACGCCGGCCAATCGAGGAGGCTCACGTGATCCGGACCACTCGCCGCGACGCCGCAAGGCCGACGGGGGTATGACGCCACAGGAGATGAAGCAGCTCGCCGAGCTGCTCCAAAACGTGCCTGGAATCCGGTCGATCGAACTGAAAGACGTCAAGGGCCTCGCGCAGTTGCTGCGGGAGTCGCCCGAGATCGGATCGATCGAGATCAAGGGGTGGTTCGGGACCGGCGTCGTCATCACCCGGACCTCGACCGCGCCGGCGTACGCCCAGACGGTCGCGCTGCCGTTCCCGGCGGCGGCGGGCGGCGGCGGCAGAACGGAAGCCGAAGCGCGCGAGGCTCCCCGCGCCCCGGCCGCGCCGGCGCTCAAGGAGATCAAGTCGCCGATGGTGGGGACCTGGTACAAGTCGCCCGAGCCGGGGGCGGAATCCTATGTGAAGGTTGGCAGCCGGGTCTCCGCCGGCCAGACGGTCTGCATCATCGAGGCGATGAAGATCATGAACGAGATCGAAGCGGAGATCACCGGCGTGGTCCGAGAGATCTCGGTGGAGGATTCCCAGCCGGTCGAGTTCGGCCAGGTGCTCTTCCGGGTAGATCCGAATGGCTGAGGCCAAGCCCGCCACCGCTCCC
>JACCRH010000140.1 GCA_013813675.1 Gemmatimonadales bacterium | reverse complement strand
CTCAGGGTGACAATCGGGGGCCCGTAGAGGCTCTTATCTGCGTGTACCCGCGGACACGCATGTAAAGTGAACCTGTGTCCGCAGGAACACTATCCTCAGGGCTCTGCGGCTATCAACAATCGCAAGTTCATCAACACCAGACATATAAGAATACCAAACCTGGGCGTGTCCTCCTGGCCGCCGGCTTGCCTTTCACCACCGCGCCGGTCACCCCCAACGCGCCCATCAGCGCACAGCCAGGAGGAGTACCATGCCGTTCCGTTCGTCCCACCTAGCGTTCTTCGCCGCCACGCTCGCGCCGCTCGCGGTCGCCTGCGGCGACGATAAGCGCCCTGCCACTACCACAATCTCCAGCTCGCCCGCCACAGTGGCCATCGTAGACAGCGGGTCTACGCCCGCCATCAGCGATACCGCTCCCCGGACCCCGCCACCCGTGTCCTATGCGGACGCCGCGGCCGCATATGCCGGCCGCCACTATGCGGAGGCCGTCAATCTTTTTGCGGCCTACACCCGCTCCAGCCCCGAGAACGCTTGGGGCCACTACATGCTCGCCCTGTCGTCGTGGAAGGCGGGGGACCCCGAGCAGGCGATCGCCGGCTTCGATGAGGCGCTCCGGCTCGACCCCCAGCACCGGAAGAGCCTGCTCAACTCGGCCCGCGTGCTGCTGGAGACCAGCCGTCCCCGCGAGGCGCTGGAGCGTATCGAGCGGGCGATGAGCCTCGAGCCTCTCTCGGCGGAAGGCCTCCGGCTGCTGGGGCGGGTGCGCTACGAGTTGAAGCAGGTCCCGGAGGCGATCGAGGCGTATCGGCAGGCGATCGTGCTCGACGAGCGCGACGGGTGGGCAATGAACAACCTGGGTCTGATCTACCTCCAGCAGGACCGGAGCGACGCTGCGCTCCCGATCCTGGCTCGCGCGGTGGAGCTCCGCTCCAACTCGCCGGTCTTCCAGAACAACTTCGGCACCGCCCTGGAGCGCACCGGCCGGTTTGCCGCGGCCAAGCAGGCGTATGAGGCCGCCCTCGCGGCCGATAGCACCTACGGCAAGGCTGCCGCGAGTCTCGCCCGCGTGAGTCCGCACGCGGAGAGCGACACTGCCATCGTGGATCTGGCGGCCCTGGCAACGGAGTTTCAGGCCGAGGTCGAGCGGTGGAGAGATTCGACCGTGGAATCGGACTCGGTGGAATCGGACTCGACGGTGAACACCGATTCGATCGTGGAGAGCGATTCGACGGCAGAGTAACGCGTCATCCCGAGCGGAGCGAGGGATCGGCTGGCCCATGAGAGTGAGGCTCGATGCTCACACTCAGGAGCGGACCGATCCCTCACTGCGTTCGGGATGACGTACCATCGTCACCACCGCCCGCAGCACTTGTCCGATCCGCACGTCGACGGATTTCCGCACTGGTTGAAAGCCAAGGCACCGGACACCAAGCTGGTACCGGCCAGGAAGCAGCTGCGGGAAGCGGAACATGTTCTGAAGCCGCGCGCCGGCGATGGCCCGGACGTCGCGTACGGGCGCACCCTCCGGCTCGAGCCACACCTCGCCGTTGCACCCCCGCTCGCCTTCGGCGGTCACGACCGATCCGACGACCACGCCGTAGCGGTAGCGGTCGATCACCGGAAGCGCCACCGCGTCGGGGCCGCTGGTGCCGAGCGGCCGGGCGTGTCGCTCGAGGACCATGGCGGACTTCGCGCCCGCGGCGCATCCGGCGGCCAGTGCGAGCGCGCCGAAGAGTGCCGCGCGACTCACAGGAGACCCGACACGGGGTTCGGCTCCCCCTCGGCGAATCGCGTCGGCCGGAGGGACCGGACGTCCACCGAGCAGGCCTTCTCGTCCGACATGATCTCGGCGAGGAGCTGCCCCAGCGCCGGCGAGTGCATCACGCCGTGGCCGGACGATCCGTTCACCAGAAAAAGGTTGGGACAACCGGGGGCGGGGCCCAGAATGGCGTGCCTGTCGGGTGACATCTCGTAGAGTCCTGCCCAGCAGGCGGCCGGATCGATCTCGGCGCCGCGCAGGACGGGCACCCGCCGGTGCGCTATGCCGGTCACTCGCTCCACCCACGCCGGATCCACCGAGGCATCGAACGGGCGTCCCTCGACGCCTGGCGTCGGCCACAACAGCAGCACGCGGCCGTCGCGCACGCGAAGGTGGAAGCCGTCGCCAGCGAAGATGGTCATCGGCATCCGCTCGGAAACGAGGTCGCAGGGCGTCGTCACCGCGACCTGGCGCCTGAGCGGCGTGACAGGTAGTGCCACGCCTGCCCACCCTGCCACCTCGGCGGCCCACGGCCCCGCCGCGTTCACCACGGCTGCGACACCGATCGGCCCTCGCGAGGTGAGCACCGCCGACACCGTGCCATCGGAGCGGATGGTGAAGCCGGTCGCCTCTGTCGCCCACTCCACTCGAACGCCGAGCCGGTGGCCGGCGGCGAGGTAGCCCTCGAGCAGGCGCAACGGGCTGATGAACCCGTCGGTCGGGCAGAAGACTCCTCCGGCGATGCCATCCCCGGCAAGCGCGGGGTTGAGCCGACCCACCTCCGCCGGGTCCACCTCCACCGCCTCGCTCAATCCCTCGGCGCGCTGGATTCGCTGACCTTCTCGAAGCTCCCGCATCTCCGCCTCGTCGCTCCCCAGCCAGAGATAGCCGGCCGGAGTGTACCCGGGATCCACTCCCGTGTCGGCCTCGAAGCGGCAGATCTTCTCGCGCGACAGCAGCGAGAGGCGCACGTTGATCGGCGTGGCGTACTGCGCGCGGTATCCGCCGGTGGCGCGGCCCGTGCTCCCCTGGCCCGGTCCCGCGCCCCGGTCCAGGATGACGACATCCCGCCAGCCCCGGGCCGCGAGGTGGTAGGCGACGCTGGCGCCGATCACTCCCCCGCCGATCACCGCGACCGACGCGGTCGTCATGCCGTGAACACGTGCTCTGGATGCTTGAAGCTCTTGAATTCGAGGGCGTTCCCACTGGGGTCGAGGAGGAACATCGTGGCCTGCTCCCCCGGCTGCCCGACATAGCGGCTGCGGGGCTCCAGGACGAACGGCACGCCTGCCGCTCGGATTCGGCCGGCGATCGCGTCGAACTCGCCCCAGCCCAGAATCGCACCGAAGTGCGGCATCGGGACCAGGATGTCCTCGACCTTCCCGGTGTTCTGGGTCGGCGTCACCGTGCCGGTGTTGTGGGCCGAGATCTGGTGGCCGAAGAAGTCGAAATCCACCCAGGTGGCGGTGCTCCGGCCTTCGCGGCAGCCCAGGACCTCGCCGTAGAATCGGCGGGTAGACTCCAGGTCGCGAACGAAGAAAGCAAAGTGAAACGCGGACATCAGATGGAAAGCTCCCCCCGCGGCTTCCACAGCGCGGCGTCGAGGATGGACCAGAGATGGATGATCCAGCCGAGCAGAAACCACCACAGGACCGCCGCGAGCAGGAACATCACCGCGGCCCTGATGAGCCGTCCCTGGATCAGCTGTCCCAGTCCCGGAATGAAGAAACTGGCGAGCGCCGCGATGACATTGCCGGTCGACCCTTGGCCACCCATGGAGACCTCCCGTTCGCTGGGGACGGGGCGAGGTCGCCCCGGGAATGAAGGGTTATATTCTCCAGCGTATGTCCCGCCAGTCCCCCCATTTCTCCCCGTGGCGTCCGTGAGCCGCGAGACCGCGAGTGCTTCGACTCCGCCGATGTTGAAGCACTGGCGGGAGGTCAAGGCACAGCGTCCCGATACGATTCTGTTCTACCGGGTCGGTGATTTCTACGAGATGTTCTATCAGGACGCCGAGCTCGCCGCGCGCGTCCTCGAGATCACGCTGACGTCCAGGGGCGATGGCGTTCCTCTCGCCGGTGTGCCGGTGAAGGCCGCCGCCGACTATCTCCGCCAGTTGGTGGGCGCGGGGCACCGGGTGGCCATCTGCGAGCAGGTCGAGGATCCGCGCCTTGCCAAGGGACTGGTGCGGCGCGAAGTCGTGGAGACCATCACTCCGGGTGCGCTCCTGGTCGACGGGTGGCTTCCCGGCGGCCGGAACAATTGGATGGTGGCGATCGCGCGGGGCACCGGTTCGGGGTCTGGCGGCCGGAAGGTCGGCCTCGCCGCGATCGACTTGAGCACCGGCGAGTTCGTGCTGGAGACGGTGAGCGAGGAGGGGCTGGAGGAGGCGCTGTCGCGCCTGGGCCCCGCGGAGGTCGTGATGGCCAATCACGACACACTGCCGCCCTCCGGTGCCGCGGCACCGCTCATCACCTCGCGCGAGCCCTGGGAGTTCGACCCCGACCTGGCGCGCGAGGAGCTGGCCCGCAGGTTCTCGCTTGCCTCGCTCGATGGCCTGGGCGTGGGCCAGAGCGACGCCGCGGCCCTCGGCGCCGGCGGCGCGCTGCTCCGCTATCTGGTCGAGCTCCAGCCCGCCGGCCTCCCCCACCTCGCCCGGCCTGCGCTTCGGCGGAGCGACGCCTTCCTCTGGCTCGACGACATGACCCGGAGAAACCTCGAGCTGACCGAGCCGCTCCGGGCCGGCGCGCGGGGCTGCACCCTGCTGGAGACGATCGATGGCACCGTGACGCCGATGGGCGGCCGGCTGCTCCGGCAGTGGCTGCTCTCCCCCCTCCGCGATCCGGCGGCGATCCATGCACGGCTCGACGCGGTGGAGGTCCTGGTGCGCGACACGCGCGGGCGGCCCCGGCTGCGCGAGGCGCTGGAC
>JACCRH010000135.1 GCA_013813675.1 Gemmatimonadales bacterium | reverse complement strand
CCGTGCTCTGGGCCCTGGTGTCGTGGGCCTGGAGGCTGGTCACCGCGGCCGGCGTCCAGATCCGCGCCCGGCGCGCGACCCAGCAGCCGCTCTCCTCGCTCCTGGTGCTGCTCGCCTTCGGTCTTGGCGCGGCGCTGATCGTGGTCGAGGTGATGTTGCTCTGGCCCTCCGCCGGGGCGGACTGCCACTGGCCACTGCGGCTGCTGGTGACGTGGGTGGCGGTGCTGCTGCTGAGCGGAGCCGTCCGCCGGTTCCTGGTGCAGTATCTCGGCGATGTGGCGGCGTACGTCGAGTCCCACACGGTCGACCGCTTCGCCGCCCTGCGCGCCCGGATCAGGGAGTGCGTCACCGACCGGGCCCGCGCGATCTACGGGGCCGCGGGACCGGAGGGCTACGCCGGCGTAGTGGTGGTCGGCCACTCGCTCGGCTCGGTGGTGAGCTACGACGTGCTCAACCAGCTCCTCTGCGAGGACGCCATCGATACTACCACGCTCTTGGTGTCGCATGTGGAGTACTGGGAGAACGCGGCGCTGCCGCAGGTGCTCTCGGAGGCGCTGACCTCCGGGTAATCCGTCGTTCTAACGCGGGCCGCGTCAGAAGCCGTGCGGCTCGAGGTCAGCCGGTGTGCTGATACCGCTTTCGGAATCCAGACGCAATCGGTCATGGGAAGTAGCCGGTCTACTCGATCTACTCGAAGGGCTCGCAGCCGGCAAACTTCCGTCTAGAAAATACAGTTAGTCCGCACGCTCAGCGCGAGCCGATCGTTCCCACCCAGACGTGGCTCTGCCGGTCGCCGATCGTAAAGTAGAAGCGACCGTGGAGCATCCGGAATCCGTACCGGTGCCAGGGCCGGGTGGGATCGTCGAATCGCAACACCAGCTGCGATCTCCCACCGCCAACCGGAGCCGCGTGGACGCTGGTGCTCACCGAGTCCATTCCCAGGTAATACAGGGTTCTCCCATCCGACGACCATTGAGGGAACTGCGCCATGTCGGGGATCAGCCCGCTGTCCACCAGGACTCGCAGGGAATCTCCCTGCGGGTTGGTGAGCAGCAGCCGTCCCGAGAGCTCGGCGCACGCCGCAAGGCTTCCGTCCGGCGACCACGAGGCCATGCACGGCGGCTTCCGCCAGCGTGCCGGATTGCTCCACCTGCCCTTCCCCGTTCGCCGGATGATACGGGTCTCGGCACCTGGCGCGCCGTAGTTGGTCAAGGTCAGCAGCCCCAGCCCATCCGGCATCCAGGTCGCGATCCGGTCGTCGTCCTGGGTCCGTGCGACTAGCTGGCTGGCCCCGCCGTCCCCGGGAATCAGGTAGATCTGGCGATGACCCTCCCGAAACGAGTGGAAGGCGATCTCCCGGCCGTCGGGCGACCACGCGGGCCAGAACTCGTCGACCGAGTCTCTGGTCACCTGCTCCGGCTCGCCGGCGCCGTCGAGGGCCATCCGGTAGAGGTCCGCGTTCCCGCTCCGGTCGGAGTCGAACACCAGCCGGCGACCGTCCTGGGATAAATCGAACCATTCGATCACCTGGCTACCGGTCGTGATCTGTTTCGCCTCGTCGATGGCCCCCGGCGCGCCGGCCGGCACCGGCATCGACCAGATGTTCGAGATCTCGGCGAATGCCGCGTACCCGATTCGCGAGCCGTTCGCGGGAATCGTGATGCTGAGGGCGTTGAGTCCCGTGGTGATTCGGTTCGGAGGGCCGGCCGCGCGTCCGTCACCATCCAGCCGCACCGCGTAGACGTCCCGGCCCCCCTCCCGGTTCGACAAGAAGAGCAGCGTGCCGTCCGGCAGCCAGGCCGGGCTCGCGTTGGCGTACCCGTCGTCGATCAGACGTGCGGGCCGGCCGCCGGCGCTGGGAACGATCAGGATGGCGCTCTGGGCCAGGTTCCCGAAGAAGGGTCCCAGCGTCATCGCCTCGAAGTTGCCGCTGACGCAGGCGATGCGGCGCCCGTCCGGCGACCAGGCGCAGGAATGCAGCGTGGGCCCCGTGGTGATGACGCGGGGAGTACCGCCGGTCACCGGCACGGCGTGGAGGGTATCCCCCCGCACGAACGCGACCTCCCGGCCGTCCGGGGACCAGGGGCCGCCGACGATGATGGTTCCCCTCGGAATGGCGGCGGGAGCCGGCGCCAGGAGGCGTGGCGTTCCCCCCAACGCGGGAACGATCTCGATTCCACGAGTGGACGAGAAGGTCAGTTGCTTACCGTCGGGAGACCAGTGAGGCCATCCCTGCAGGCCGGGCAGGCCGCGCGCGATCGGGATCGCGCTTCCGCCTTCCACCTGGCGGACGAAGAGCCGTGACTCCCGGCCGGCGGTATAGGCGAGGAGGTCGCCGTTGGGGGAGAGGGAGGGATGCACCTCGAGCCCGGGACCCAGCGTGACCTGAGTCCGGCGTCCGATCTGGACCTCGGGCGCGCCGCGCCGCGTGAGGCGACTTGCCACCAGGGCGAGGAGCCCGCATACGGCGGCCGTGGCCGAGAGTAGGATCCAGCGCCGGCGTCGCGAGCCGCCTGCCGGCGCGGCCCGCGGTCGCGGTAAGGAGGCTGCACCTCCACTGGTGTGCTTCCTCAAGCCGTCGAGCCGGTGCCGGAGCTCCTCCGCGTCCCGCCAGCGGTCGGCCGGAACCTTGGCCAGCGTTCGACCGACCGCGGCCGCGACATCTGCCGGCACCGCCGGCCGGAGTTGGGTGACCGGCCGAGGCTCCGCCACCATCTGCTGCCGAGCCATGCTTGCGGCGGTGGGACCGGTGAACGGCGGCTCGCCCGCCAGCATCTCGTAGAGCACGCAGCCGAGACTGTAGAGATCGCTGCGGCCGTCGAGGTCCGGGCTGCCCGCCACCTGCTCCGGGCTCATGTAGGTCAGCGTGCCGAGCGCCAGACCCGTCTCGGTGAGGCGGTCGCCGCCGGCGGCGTCGATCGCGCGGGCGATGCCGAAGTCGGCTACCACCGCGTGGCCGGACTCGAGGAGGATGTTCCCCGGCTTGATGTCGCGGTGCACCACGCCGTGGCGATGGGCGTAGCTCAGCGCGTCGGCCACCTCCCGCGCGATCTGCAGGGCGTCGTCCAGGGGGAATTGCCGCTCGCGGTCCATCCGGTCGCGAAGCGACTCCCCTTCGACCAGGGGCATGACGTAGTAGAGAAGACTGCCTGCCTCGCCCGAGTCGTACAGCGGGAGGATGTGAGGATGGCGAAGGCTGGCGGTAGTTTCGATCTCGCGCAGGAATCGTTCGGCGCCCAGTACGGCGGCGAGCTCGGGCTTCAGGACCTTGATCGCCACCTGGCGGCGGTGCTTGAGGTCCTGGGCGAGGTAGACCGTGGCCATGCCACCGCGCCCCAGCTCTCGCTCGAGCGCGTAGCGTTCCCGGACGGCGGCGACGAGATCGGCGGGCAAGTCGGGCATAGGGCCGCGATGGCTGGTACGGGGCGAAATGTGCTGCCCTGGGTCTCCGGGTCCAAGCGGAGTTCGCTGGAGGACTCCGGCCCGCGACGGTAGCTTGAGCGTATGCCCATCGTGGCGCAGCACTTCGATACCGACCTGGGCCGGTGGACCCACACCGGATGGCGGCCGGCGCCGGGCGACCCGCTCGAGTGGGCGGTGGATCGGGTGTGGGACTTCCACGGCATGGCCGCGCACCCGCGGGAGCGGGTGTTTCCCAACGGCCACCTGGAGCTGATCGTCCAACTCGACGACCGCTATCGCGATGTCACTGCCGCGGGCGCGGTTCCGACTCCCGCCGGCTGCGTCACCGGGATCTTCTCCCGCTCGACCGTGGTCCAGGCGCCCCGCCGGCCATGCCGGGTGCTCGGGGTGCGGCTCCGTCCGTCCGGCGCCTGGGCCCTGCTGGCGCACCCGCTGTGTCAGCTCGCCGAGCTGACCGCGGATGTCCGCGACCTGCTGGGCCGCGCCGGTGAGGAGCTGGCCGAGCGGTGTCACGATGCCGGCAGCGGGATTGACCGGGTGCGGCGCACAGTCGCGTGGCTCGGCGAGCAGCTCCGGCGTCCGGACGCGCGCGCCGTGGATCCCGCGGTACATTGGGTCGCCCGGCGTATCGCCGACACCGGCGGCAGCCGGCCGATCACCGCGTTGCGGGCCGAGACCGGCCTTACCGATGGCCGGCTCATCGCGCTCTTTCGGGAGCAGGTCGGGGTGACACCCAAGCGGCTCGCCCGGATCCACCGCTTCGACCACGCGCTCACCCTGCTCAGCCGGGAGGATGGCTCACTCGCCGGCGTCGCCCAGCGCGCCGGCTACTTCGACCAGCCCCATATGAACGCCGAATTCCGGAAGATGGCTGGGCTCACTCCCGGTGAGTTTCTGGCGGCGACGCGCTATCCCAACAGCCTGAGTCTTCCCCAGCCGGCCTAGTCTCCGGAAAATTTCTCCAAGACGCCCGCCCGGTTCGGGGCGATCTTATCCTGCGTTCGCCGAATCCCGGCGACGACGGGCCTTATCGAGGAGCGTTCCGCCATGCCAATCATCCGCGAGGTGTATCCCTACCTGGTCGTCCGCGGCGCTGCCGCGGCGATCGAGTTCTACCGCGAGGTTTTCGGCGCGGAGGAGACTCTGCGGATGGCCGACCCGGACGGTCGGCGGATCGGCCACGCGGAGCTGAGGCTTGGCCCGATCACCATCATGCTGGCCGACGAGTACCCCGAGCTGGGCATCCTCAGCCCCGCCGCCTTCGGGGGCACCGGCCTGACGCTGCATCTCCATGTGGACGACGTGGACGTGCTGGCGGCGCGTGCCCTTCGAGCCGGCGCCACCATGGTGCGGGAGCCGACCGACTACGACCACGGGGAGCGTCAGTGCCGGGTGCGCGATCCCTTCGGGCACGAGTGGCTCTTGGGGCACCAGATCGGGAAGGCCGCGGTGGGCGATCCGCCTGCCCCACCGGCGAAGGCGGCGGGCGCGCCCAACATCTTCCCCGGCCTCCGCTATCGGGACCAGCACGCGGCGATGGACTGGCTGGCGCGGGTGTTCGGCTTCGAGCGGCACGCGCTCTTCACCGACGAGGACGGCGCGGTGGTGCACGCCGAGATGCGGCTGGGACCGGGGATCGTGATGTTAGGCGCGGCGCCAGAGTGCGAGGAGGGGTTCAACGTCTACGTGTACGTCGACGACGTGGACGCGCGTTATGCGCGGGCCCGGGAGGCGGGGGCGGAGATCGTACGGGCGCTGTCCGATACCGGCTATGGCAGCCGGGAGTACGGCACCCGGGACCTTGATGGGCACTACTGGTACTTTGGGAACTACCGGCCGGCATTGGCGGGTCAGGCCGCGAGCGACAATTTGTGACAATCGTCGTTCACATCTGATACGCCATGCGGTTGCCTCTCGGTGCCGGAGACCTAATATTGGCCGGGACTATTCACGGTATCAGGAGGCTGTCATGGCAACCAAAGCGCAGGCGATTCCCAAGGGGTACCACACCGTCACGCCCAGCCTCTTCGTCGCTGGAGCGGCGAAGGCGATCGATTTCTACAAGAAAGCGTTCGGAGCCGAAGAAGTGATGCGGTTCCCGGCGCCGGACGGCACGATCATGCACGCCGAGCTCCGGATCGGCGACTCGATCATCATGCTGGGGGACGAGATGCCCGACCAAGGCGGCAGGGGCCCGAAGACGATCGGGGGCACGCCGGTCAGCTTCTTCGTGTACCGAGAGAATGTGGATGCGGCCTGGAAGCGGGCTGTGGATGCTGGCGCCAAGCCGATCATGCCACTCGCCGACCAGTTCTGGGGTGATCGCACCGGGTGCCTCGAGGACCCGTTCGGCCACCAGTGGTGGCTCGCCCAGCATATTCAGGACCTGACGCCGGAGGAGCTGCAGAAGAACGCGGAGTCGTTCTTCTCGCAGATGCAGTCGGCGTCGTAACGGCCGCACACCGCATCACGAGCGCCGCGACGGCGAGCTCACCGCAGTATGGCGAGCTCGCCGGTCGTTTTGATTGGGCGAGCCAGTTCTATCCAACTCACTCACCCGCTTACACGAAACAACACCGAGACGTTCCCGGGAACTATCCTGCGCCAGGACAGACGAGGATCACATCCGCGGGAGAGGCGGCGCCAGCAATCTTCAATCGCCACCTACCCCCGAAATATGAATCCCCAAACCGCACTCACTACCCGAAGCAGCTGGACGAGCGGCCGAACCCCGCTCCTTGTTGCCGACCCGAAGGGAATCCAGCGTTGCGGACCCCTCCAGCGCATTCGAGATAGGCAAAGTGGCCGCAGTTGTTGAGCGTAACCAGGTGGGCGGTCGGAATTGCACCTGCGATATGTCCGGCGATCGCGCCAGGGATGAAGTCGTGATCCCCAAAGATGACCAACGTCGGAATGCTGAGCTTCTGCAGCTTGGGCAGCAGATCGTACCCATCCACGTCCCAGGTGTCGGCCATCAGTCGGTCTTCGACCGCCCGGGCCTTCACAATGCCTTTTTGCCCTGGCTGATGAATCCCCCTTTCATCCTCGCCAGACGGAAGGAATCCGCCAAACGATCCAATTCAGGCAGGAGATAGCCGTGGTCGAAATCGGGCCCGCCGTGGAGGACGATCAGGGGCCGCCCCCGTCCGATTTCCCGCGCATAGAGCGCCGCCTTACCGACCGGGATGCGGCCTTCCCGTGGTACCATAGTCCGCTCTGCCTGCAACGCCCTCGCCGAATCCGAAGGCAGCGCCGCGACCAGTGCTGCTGCGAGGTAGGGGACAATCAAACGAGCCCTCATGGATTCACCAGCACTTTCCGCCGGGGTCACTCAGGCGTCACGATGCGTACCGGACCCCGCGCCGCGCTCCCCGGATAAGTGCCGTCCTGGATGGCACCGTCGACCACCACCGGTACCCCATTTACCAATACGTGGCGAAACCCGACCGACGGCAGCGCAGGTTGCTGATACGTGGACCTGTCCGCCACCCTCGCAGGGTCAAACACGGTGATGTCGGCGTCCGCCAGCGGGCTGGTGACCGCAAGCGCTTCCATCTCGGGTGTGTTGAAGAAGAGAATCACCATAGCGCCGGGAGTCCGATTGGCCGTGAAGGTGGCACGCGTCAATCGTTCGCCGGTGCTCACCAGCATGAGCTTGGCGAACATACTATCGGGGCCGTTCACGAACCGGACCAGCAGCGGCGAGGCGAGCTCCGTCATCCCAGCGGCGTAGGGATAGGCCTCGGCCGTCACGTCGAGTCCGCGATCCCGCCGAGGCGCCGTAGTGGGTCAGCGCGCCGAGTTTGGTAGCTCGAGCGGGGCAGCGAGATCGAGGTCTGCTGGCAGCCGCCGATGATCGCAGACCACCTGCCCCTCACTGGTCAGGACACAGAGGGTGAAGTACTTTCGATGGAGATCTAGGCCGGCGTAGTACATAGAGCCTCCGTAGGGTGGTAGCACGCGCTTTTGATGTGCGACTCGTCACGAGTCTGCACGACCTCAAATGTGCGCTCCCTCGGAGGCTCTGCTCTTTCATAAGATCGGGTTAGGCAGCCGCCCCGGCCTGGTGCACCCTAGCGCGTTGCAAGGCCCCGATGGCCGGTGGCAGCAGGGCCCAGAAGCCAGTGGCGGGCTCCAAAGCAATGCCGAGCACGGCTGGAATAAGCAGAGCCCACCCAACCCAGCGCGGCAGCCGGGACTCGGCGGCTTCCAGCCGATGCAGGAGCCCGCCGCCAAAGAGCATCCCCCAGCCGCTCATAACGAACCAGAAGGCCAGCTCGCGGTCTGGGTATTCGGGCAGAGCGTTCCAGAAGCCATGGT
>JACCRH010000130.1 GCA_013813675.1 Gemmatimonadales bacterium | reverse complement strand
CCGGTCGTGATGATGTCCGGCCACGTGGCGGAGATGGCAGCTACGGCTGCCCGTTACCGCAATGTCGTCGCGACCATTGCGAAGCCATTTCTTTCCGCTGCGCTGGTTCAACTGGTCCGGACCACTTTGGCGACAGCCGCGGTGCCGAAGAAGACGCCATTGGCCGCCGAACCACCGGTTCGACCGCGCGATGTTGCGGAGCGACTCGATCACGGTCTCGGGGTCGGCCGCCGGATCGTCCAGCAGCTCCGCGCCGAGCGGGGTCACGGCCAGACGGTAGTCGCTCATTCCAGCGAGCCGTATCCTCCGCGGTAGTAGAGCAGCGGCCGGCCCTCGCCAGTGGATCCGCCGATCACCCGCCCGATGATCAAAGTGTGGTCGCCGGCCGGATGGCTGGCGAAACGGTCGCACTCGAGATGCGCCAGCGCGCCGTCGAGCAGCACCAGACCCTCGGGGCTCCGGTGATAGCCCACGCCCTCGAAGCGGTCCTCGTGCGGGTCGGCGAAGCGCCGGGAAAGCACCTCCTGCCCGCTCTCCAGCACGTTGACTACGAACACCGGCGCGGCGAGGATCGCGTCGTGCAGCTCCGCCCCGTGGTCCACGCACACCGACACCAGCGGCGGCACCAGAGAAACCGATGCCAGGCTGCTGGCCGTCATGCCCAGCGCGCGGCCGGCGGGGCCGTTCACCGTGAGCACGGTGACGCCGGTGGCGAAGCGCCCCATGAGCTCCCGGAAATGGGCGGGGTCAACGACGGTGGGGGTGGTCACAACAGCATCCTGGCGAGAAAGACCGGGTTGAGCACCGCGCGCGCCGGCACGAAATCGGCCGTGACCCCGATCAGGGTGTGGGCCAGGCCGCGGCGGGCCAGCCGGCCGACGGCGTGATCGAACAGGGCGGGGAAGTTCATTCCATAGCCGATCAGCCGCTCCACCGCCCACTTGCCGCCGAAGGCCCGGCGGCGGGCTTGGCGGTAGGGCGCGAGCGCCGCGGCGGTGATCCGGCCGGGCCACACCAGCGCCGGGCCGGCGGTTTCCGCCAGCAGCTCCGCCCCGCGGAGCGCGCTGTAGATCCCCTCACCGGTGAAGGGATCGAAGAAGTCGGCCGCGTCGCCCACCAGGGCGGCGCCGTCGGCCACGACCCGGCCCGACCACGCGGCGAACGGCCCGGTGGCGAGAATGTCCCGCGCCATCCCGCCCCGGCCCACCCGCTCGCTCACCCCGGGAAAGTCGGCGAGCGCCTCGAGGAAGAACTCCCGAGTCCGTCCCCGCGCCGCTCCGGCTCGGCGGGCGGGAACCACCAGGGCCACGTTGGTGCGTCCGCTGCCGATCGGGTTGAGGCCCAGGTACCCCCGGCGGCCGACGAACATCTCCGCGCTGTCTCCCATGCCCTCGACTCGATCCACGTGCGCGACGAAGGCGACCCGCCGAAGACCGCCCTGTCGGTGCCGCCCGAGCCGCCGGCCGACCACCGAACGAAGCCCGTCCGCGCCAATGGTGAGCCGAGCTTCGATCGCGGCGCGTCCGCCGTCCGCCGTCCGGATCACCCCGCCGGCGACGCCGTCACCGTCGCGCAGCAGCGCCTCCACCGCGGTGCGCTCCAGCACCCGCACGCCGGCCTCGCGCGCCGCCAGCAGAAGACGGTGGTCCAGGATCCGACGGGAAATCGAGAGACCGGTGGCCCGGAACGGCCGGTGCCCGGCCAGCGCGAAGCGGCCGTGCAGTCGCGCGCCGCGTGCCGCGGTGACCATGGTTCCCGCCAGCGGCACCGCTCCCGCCTCCTCCAGCGCTCCGACCACGCCGAGCCGGTCGAGGATCCGCACCGCCTCGGGGCTCATGTACTCGGAGCAGGCCTTGTCTCGGGGAAACGACGCCCGGTCCACCAGCACCACGGAATGGCCCGCGGCTGCCAGCAGGAGCGCCGTCGCGCTGCCCGCTGGGCCGCCGCCGACCACCAGGACGTCGGCCCGGACGTTGTCAGGCGAGGCGCTGGGGTTTGTCACCCTGAACGAAGTGAAGGGGGCCATGTAAGCTGCAGCCCCTTCGCTGCGCTCAGGGTGACATTGGGCTGAGCCAGAGCCAGGCAGCATACGCCACGCCGGCGGCGCCTACCGCGGCGGTCAGATTCACCCCATCGTTGTCCAGCCATGCGAGGCCTCCCTCGTGGGCCGTCGGTCTTCCGCAGCGGTGCCGGCGCCATTCGCTCCGCTCCCCGCACTGCGTGCAGCGAAACCGCCCCTGCAGCCCGGCGCCGAGCACGGAGTCGAGCACCATCCCACCGAAACCTACCAAGGCCGCGGCCGGCAGCAGCACGGGCATGTCCCCGGCGATCGCCCCGGCGGCCGCGACCAACGATGCGCCCGCGGCTCCCCCCGCGGAGCCGAGCGCGGTGATCCCTCCGCTGGTTCCCGGTGGCACCACCCTTCCGCCCAGGATCAGGCGGGGGGGCGCCTCGCTTCGGGCGCCGAACGAGGTGGCCCAGGTGTCCGCCGCCGCGGCCGCGAGCGCCGACGTCACCAGCCAGATGCCGAGCTGGGGATCGTGGAGGCCGAAGAGCGCGGCGGCGGCGGCGATCCCACCGTTGGCCAAGACCTGTCGGTGGTCGCGCCGGCCGCCCTTGGGGTCGAGTCCCGCCGGCGCCGCCGCCCCGAGGGAGACCAGGCTGCTGGACACGAAGAAGGCGGCGAGAATTCCGCCGCCCTCCCACCCGGTGCCGTGCAGCACCATCGTCCCCACCAGCCAGGCCGCCACGGCGCCCGATCGGGTGAGGGTCGCCAGCCGGTACGCCACCAGCGCCACCACGGCGGACACGGCCGCCGCGACCGGCAGGGCGACCGGGCTCAGTTCTGGTCCGCCTCGGCGCGAAGCAGGGCGCAGATCCGTTCGCGCAAGGCGCCGGGGCAGGTCTCCCGCCGCGCCCGCGCCTCCAGCAACTGGAGGAGGGTCTCCTCGAACTGCGCGTGGCCGAAGCACCCGCGGCAGCGTACCAGATGGTCCCTGACTTCGGCGGCGAGCTCCGGAGTGAGCTCGCGCTTCAGATAGTCCTGAAGCCGTGCCTCCGCTTCTCCGCAGTCCATCGACTCATCCATCCTGAGGTTCCCTCGGCTTGATGTAGCCCATTTCGACGGCATACGCGTAGAGCTGGGCCTGCAGCAGCCGCCGCGCCCGGAACAGGCGCGACTTCACGGTGCCCACGGGCACTCCCAGCGTGTCGGCGATCTCGGCATACGGCAGCCCCTCCATGTCGCTCAGGACCAGCACCTCGCGGAAGTCGGTGGGAAGCGCGTCCACCGCCTCGAGCACCTTTTCGTCGACCAACTGGCCGAAGAAGTTTCCCTCCGGATCGGCCGTCTCCACCGCGCGGTACAGCGCGTGAGGCTCGATGGCCTCCAGGTCCATCGCCACCGGCTCCAGCTTCCGGCGCCGGTAGGAGTTGATGAACGTGTTGCGGAGGATGGTTAGGAGCCAGCCCTTGGCGTTCGTGCCGGCGCGATACTGCCGCCACGAGCGGTAGGCCTTGAGCATCGTGTCCTGCACCAGGTCCTCGGCCTGCGCCGGATCGCCCGTGAGCCTCAGCGCCACCCGGTAGAGCGCATCGAGATGCGGGAGGGCCTCGTCATCGAAGGAGCGGACGGAAGCGGTGGAGGGCTCGGCCATGTGGCAATGTTCCGGGGCCTCCACCCTGACGCAAGGACCCCTGGTTAGCAGTTTGGGGCCTGACTAAGTTCCCGCCGACCATCCGTGACCACGCCACCCGCCGTCCCCGCGCTGATTCCGCTCAGCCTGCTCGAGGCCATGCGCAATCTCGACACCCCGGTCGAGGACGGGCTGGACGAGCTCGCGGAGGAGATCGCGGTGCGCCGTCTGGGGCTGAGCCGGACGGTAGCGGCGCAGATCCAGCGGTACCGGCACACCGCCGAGCGGGACGGCGCGGTGGACGCGGACGAGGCGGTCTCGGTGCTCCGGCTGGTGGGCCGCCGGGCCGACGCCTCGCTGGTCTTCGCCGACGCGGGCCGGCGGGCGGCGCGCTATGCCAGCCGAGTGCACGCGCGGCCGGCGTGGACCTTGACGCGGGTGGCCGCGGGCGGGCTGACCCGACGGCTGGCGCAGCGCTCCGCGACCCATCTGGCACGACGGGCGTTCGGCGGCGAGCTCCGCCCCGCGCCCGAGGGCGTGCAGGTTCGCATGGCGGAGCCGCTCTCCTTCAAGGCCCTGCCCGACGGCTCGGCGTGCGACTTCTACGGCGCGGCGTACGGCGAGCTGCTCCGCCGGCTCACCGGGTTCGAGGGGGCCATGCTGCACGAGCGCTGCCGGGCGCGGGGCGACGACGCCTGCGTCTGGCGGAGCGCGGCGGCGGAGATCTACGAGTGACTTTCGACTCGCGCGTCTCTTGACTCGCCGCCACTCTCCCCATTAACATCGCGGCGACGTTCTCCCGCTGGTTCCCGTCGACAACGATACCACTGCCGCTGACCCGCGCGGCGTTTCATCGGGCAACCGTTTTGGTTTCAGAGAGTTACATGAAGCGTGGGGAGGCGTCGCCAAGGGCGACGTTTGCTTGACACTGGTTTTTGCGCGATCCATATTAGGCAGCCGACCGGGCCGCGGTCGACTCTTGTCGCTAGTGTCGCATCGGACATCCCTGTCCCATCGATGCCCATGAACATCCCACTGCAGTCACATCCCAAGGCGGGGCACTGAGCCCCGAGGGAGGCGCACGCGCTCCCGTTCACGTCGCTGGTACCGGTAGGTTCACGCCTCTGGAGGACGAACACATGAAGGTAAGCCATGTCAGCGCCTTCGGCCGCGCTGCGCGGATTCTCGCGCTCGTGGCAGTCTCGCTGGGGGCCGGAGCGTCGTCGCTCCTCGCCCAGGGGACTGGTAAGATCGAAGGTCGAGTCCGCGATCAGGCCGGCGCACCCATCGCCAATGCTCAGCTGGTCATCGTCGGAACCGCGTTCAACGCCCAGACCAATCCGCAGGGATACTACTTCATCAACAACGTGCTGGCGGGGACCATCTCGGTGCGCGCCACGTTCATCGGGTACAAGTCGACCCAGGTGGACGGCGTCAAGGTGCTCGGCGGGCAGACCGGGACGGTCGACGTTCAGTTGGAGCAGACCCCGGTCGAGATCCAGGAGATCACGGTCGTCACCCAGACTCAGCCGCTGGTGCCACGCGACGAGGTCACCTCGAAGCAGCGCATCGACGGCGTGTTCACCGACAACTTGCCGGTGGACCGCCTGAACAGCGTGCTCGCTCTTATGCCCGGCGTGGTTGCCAGCCCGACAGCTAACACGATCTCGATCCGCGGCGGCCGCACCGACGAGGCGGTCACCTACGTGGACGGCGTGCCGGTGTCGCCGGGCTTCCGAGGCTTCGGCTTTGCGACGTCGGCGGGCACCGCGATCGCGGTCGGCACCAACGCGCTGGAAGAGGCTTCGGTGACCACCGGCTCGTCCTCGGCGGAATTCGGCAACGCGCAGTCCGGCATCATCGCGGTGCAGACCCGGGCCGGCGGCGCGGAGTACACC
>JACCRH010000128.1 GCA_013813675.1 Gemmatimonadales bacterium | reverse complement strand
TCTGGAGATCGATGATGTAGATGCCCGAGCGCTCGGCGAAGATGAACCGGCGCATCTTCGGGTTCCACCGTCGGGTCTGGTGCCCGAAGTGGACTCCCGCCTCGAGCAGGTCCTGCAGTTGCGGCTGTGCCATGCGGCTGTGACGTCCTTCCATTCAGGTGGTTATTCGTCCACCGGGTTCATCTTCCGCGCCAACCCCCGGAGGGGCACCAGGCACGGAATCCGCCGGTGTGAGGGATTCCTGGGCTACCGCTTGCTGAACTGGAACCGCTTCCGCGCGCCCGGCCGGCCTGGCTTCTTCCGCTCGACCGCGCGGGGATCCCGGGTCAACAGCCCAGCGGTGCGAAGCTTGGTCCGGTGCTGCCCGTCGGCTTCAACCAGCGCGCGCGCGATGGCGTGCCGGAGGGCGCCGGCCTGGCCCGCCTGGCCCCCGCCGTCGACGTGGGCCCGGACGTCGAATGCGCCGAGGGTGTCGGTGGCGGTAAAGGACTGCTGGATGTGTTGCACCAGCGAGGGACGGGGGAAATAGTCACCCAGCGTCCGGCCGTTGATGTCCCACTTGCCGGTCCCGGGGGTCAGATAGACCCGGGCCACACTGGTCTTGCGCCGGCCGACGGCCTGCCAGCGGAATTCGGGTGCCGCGGTCATGCGCTCGCCTTGGAGGGGGTGATGACGGAGAACGGCTTGGGCTGCTGTGCCGTGTGCGGATGCTCGGCGCCGCCGTAGACCTTCAGCTTGCCGCGCAGCTTCTGCCGTGCCAGTGACGTCTTGGGCAGCATGCCGAAGACCGCCTTCTCGATCACCCGGTCGGGGTGCTTGGAGAGAAGGTCCCGGGCGGACGTGTGCCGCTCGTGTCCCATATAGCCGGTGTGGGAGAAGTAGGTCTTGTTCTCCTCTTTGCGACCGGTGAGCCGCACCTTCGAGGCGTTCACCACCACGACGAAGTCACCGCCGTCCATGTGGGGCGTGAAGCTCGGCTTGTGCTTGCCGCGGATCAGCTGGGCCACGACGCTCGCCAAACGGCCGAGCGGTACCCCCGCGGCGTCCACGATATGCCACTCGTGGGTGATGTCGGCGGGCGTGGCGGTGTAGGTCTTCATGAGCGCTGCCGTCTTGGGCGGTGAAACGGGGTCAAACCGAAACAGACTCATAAGATAGCCGGCCCTGAGCAGGAGGGTCAAGGGGAGCCGAGACCACTATTCGAACTCTACCAGCTCCTGTCCTTTCTCGACCGCCTGCCCCGCCTCGACCCGGACTGCCCGGACGACGCCGGTTGCCGGGGCCTTGAGCTCATTCTCCATTTTCATGGCTTCCAGGACCACCAGGCCCGCTCCCGCGGTCACCGCGTGCCCGGTCTCGACCAGGACCCTCACCACCAGCCCGGGCATCGGCGCCCGAAGCGTCTTGGGGCCACGCTGGCGCGCCGAGCCGGCGGTCAAGCCGCGGATGTGCCTGGTTCGCTCGTCCAAGACCTCTACCTCCCAGCGATCCCCTCGGGTCTCGACGCTCCATTGGCCCCGGCCAGCACTCCGCATGGTGAGCCCGGTCGGACGGCCGTCCAGCACGAGCTGGCGGCTCGTGGTGCCGGGGATGCTCCGGAGCGAGGCAGTCCGGGTCGACCCGATGACGGTCACCCGGTCGCCATCCACCTCGACCTCGATCTCCCGCCCCGCGATGCCGACGATGTATTTCACGACGCCCGGTCCAGCACCGCGACGGTCTCAACGTGTGCGGTCTGGGGAAACAGGTCGAAGGCGAGTGCGGTCACCAGGCGGAAGCTCGGCAAGCGGCTCAGGTCCCGGGCCAGCGTCGCCGGGTCGCACGAGATGTACACGATCCGGCGGGGCGACTGCCGCTCCAGCTCCGCGGACACCCGCTGGTCCATGCCGGTCCGGGGCGGGTTGATGACCACCATGGCCGGCCGGCGGAGTCGGCCCAGCGTCCGCTCGACCCGTCCCACGTGGCGTACGGCGGCCGGCCCACGCGCTTCGGCCTCCGCCACCGCCCGAGGATCGGACTCCACGCTCTCCACGGTCGCGCCAGCCAGTGTCAGCGCCGACGTGGTCTCGCCGATGCCGGCGTAGAGATCCCATACGTGATGCCCGCGCACCTCGCCCAGCGAGGCGAGGGCGAAGGCGCGAACCTTGTCGCCCATTGCCGGGTGCACCTGCTCGAACACCGTCGCGGCGAGCCGCCCGGGAGCTCCCGCCACGGCGGAGGCCTCGCCACCCTCGTGCTGGACCCAGATGGTGAGGCTCGAGCCCCGCCCGGCCAGCGCCCGGTAAAGCGCCTCCGCCCCGTTCCAGGAGTCGGTACCGGCAAGACCGAGCACGAGGTGAACGCCTCCGTCGCGATCGAGACGCAGGACCATCTGCCGGACGGCCGTGGGGAAGAGGTCGCGCAAGGAGCGGAGCTCGCCCCAGAGGGACATCAGCTCGGAAGCCGTGATCTGGCAGCGGACCAGCTCGAAGATCTGGTCGGGCCGGTCGAGCCGATGGAGCCCGATCCGCCGTCCGGCTTCATCTACCGCGAGGGTGATCTTGGTCCGATACCCGAATTCCTGCGCGGCCGGAACGATCTCGGGATCGGGCGTCTCTATTCTGGCGATCCGGCGGAGGGCGTCGCCCACGAACCCGCGCCGAGCCTCACGCTGCGCGTCGGCCCGGAGATGCTGGAGCTGGCACCCCCCGCATTCGTCATCGGTGTAGTGCGGGCAGGGTGGCTCCACCCGGTCGGCCGATGGCTCCAGCAGCCGGCTCGTTCGGGCGCGAGCGTACCGACGATGCGCGCGGAGCCCGGTGATCTCGACGAGGTCGCCGGGCGCGGTGCGCGGCACGAAGACCGTCCGCCCGTCCTCCAGTCGTCCCACTCCGTCGCCCCCGGTGGCCAGGCGGAGGATGCGCACCGCGGTCACCGCAGTCCCTCGAGCCTCGCGCGGTTGAGCCAGTGCGGGTTGATGTGGTCGCCGTTGGACACCGAGGGGCGCCGCAGAGAGCGCGCCTCGTCCTCGGCCAGTGCCGCGGCCACCGCGAGCGCGACCGCCTCTCGGTCGGTCAGCGCCGGGGTAGCGAGATCGGGGCGCCGCTCCAGGAACTGGATGTCGAGATCGCCTTCCCGGAATGCCGCGTCCGCCATGAGCCGCCGATGGAAGCCCTGGTTGGTCCCCACCCCGTCCACCACCAGCTCGTCCAGCGCGCGAGCCATCCGGTCGATCGCCTGGAGACGGTCCGGCGCCCATACGATCAACTTGGCGAGCAGCGAGTCGTAATACAGCGTGACCTCGTCGCCCGCATCCACCCCCCCGTCCCAGCGCACCCCAGGACCGCCCGGCACCCGGAGCTGCTCGATTCGGCCGGTCGACGGTAGAAAGCCGTTGGCCGGGTCCTCACTGGTGATGCGGCACTCCAGCGCCCATCCCCGCGGCTCGAGCCAGCCCGCCGGCACCCGCATCGGCTCGCCCGCCGCGATGCGGAGCTGCTCCCGTACCAGGTCCACGCCGTAGACCAGTTCGGTGACCGGGTGCTCCACCTGTATCCGGGTGTTCATCTCCAGGAAATAGAATGACCGGTCGGCCGCGAGAAGGAACTCGCAGGTCCCCGCCCCCAGATAGGCCACCGCTTCGGCGGCGGCGACCGCGGCCGAGCCCATCCACTCGCGCAGCTCGCCATTCACCGCCGACGAGGGCGACTCCTCCACCAGCTTCTGGTGTCGCCGCTGAATCGAGCACTCGCGCTCACCGATGTGGATGGTGCGCTCCCGGTCGGCGAGTATCTGGATCTCCACGTGCCGGGGCCGCTCGATGAGCTTTTCGAGGTAGACGCTCGCGTCGCCGAACGCCTTCCGCGCCTCGGAGGCGGCGCTCTCCAGGGCCGGCCCGAGCTCCTCCTGGCGGTGTACCACGCGCATGCCCTTCCCACCACCACCGGCCGCGGCTTTCACCAGGACCGGATACCCCAGCTCCTCCGCCAGGCTGCGCGCGGCCGCGAGGTCGGTGACCGGCTCGTGCGCCCCCGGGACGACCGGGACCCCCGCGTCGCGCATCCGTCGCCGCGCCTCGGTCTTGTCGCCCATCGCGCGGATGGCCGCGGCTGGTGGGCCCACGAAGATCAGTCCCGCCTGCTCCACGGCCTCGGCGAAGGCGGCCCGCTCCGCCAGAAACCCATAGCCGGGGTGGATCGCGTCCGCCCCGGTGTCGAGCGCGGCCCGGATCAGGCGGTCGATTCTCAGGTAACTCTCGGATGGCGGCGCGCCGCCGATTTCCACCGCCTGATCGGCGGCGCGGACGTGCGCGGCGGCACGATCGGCCGCCGAGTAGACGGCGACCGCCTCGAGCCCCTCCTCACGGCATGCGCGGATGACGCGGAGCGCGATTTCCCCGCGGTTGGCGACGAGCACCCGCTTCACGGCCGGCAGGCGGGCGGGGGCGTATCTCCGAAGAGGAGGAGGAGGCTGCTGCAGAGCAGAAGGTTGTGGGTCGCGGCGCGGTCGTACACCCCGCGCACGTCCACCACCCAAGGAGACTGGTTCTGGCGAGCGGCCTTGAGCAGCTCGTTGATGCTCATCGCCTCGGGCCCGGACACCGGGGCACCGCTCACCCGCACCAGGCGGTGCGGCACCCAGGCGAGCGCCGGCACCGCCGCGCTGTCGGTGCCCGGGCTGAGACAGAGCGGCCGCCGCGGAGCCACGTCGCCGAGGGCGCGGTGCACCGGGAGCGCGGGATCTACGCCCATGGCCTGCGCCATCCGGAGCCGGTAGAGGGAGTCGGTGGCGTAGAGGTCGGGCCGGATCGGGAGAACATCGAGGGAGGGTCGTTCCATGCTGCCGTACCAGACCGAGAGCGCTTCGAGCTCATTGCCGGTGAGGAGCACGCCGCCCGCTGGACAGGAGGCGAGAAGATTTTCGCCCAGCTCGAGCATGTACGGCGGCAGCCGCGGCGGTCGCTCGCGGCCCAGCGTGGTGCGCGCGGCGGCCCAGCCGATCTCTTCCACCACCACCAGCGCCCGCTCCACCTCGGCGATACCGCGAAAGATCACCCCTGAGTCCACCGAGAGACGGATCGACTGCTCCAGCGCGGTCGCAGCGAAGTCGAGATAGAGGAGCCCGTCGGGCTCGCCCCGGTGCCCGTGCAGGTGCCAGTCGCGGGCGTCGTAGAGATAGAATCGGCCCAACTGCAGCCAGGCCTCGCCGTCGTCCGGCGCGGTGGCCAGATAGCGGCCCAGGAGGTCGATCGCCATGTGGCGCTCGCCTTCGCGCTCCAGCGCGGCGGCGCGGGGGGCCACGTTGGGATCGATCGCGCCCTGGGCATGGATCGGACTGGCGGGCAGGAGCAACGACAGGAGCCCCGCTGCGACGGCGCGGCGGAGCCCCAGCGCGGGGGCTGGCGGGGCGACCTTCGACTGCCGGGAAAGCGCGTGCATGGCGGTTTCAAGATGGTAGGGCCGCTGGCCATTGGCTAGGGGCCGGCGGCGGGGATCCAGCCTCTTCGGTGACGGCCCAGGCCGCCCCGGCCCCACATCAGAGCGGGATGTTCCCGTGCTTCTTGGCGGGGTTCCGGTCGCGCTTGGTCCGAAGCGTCCTCAGGGCGTCGATCAGCCGGGGCCGGGTGTCCCGCGGGTCGATCACGTCGTCGATGTAGCCTCGAGCGGCCGCGGCGTAGGGGTGGGCGAACTTGGCGGTGTACTCCGCGATCAGCCGCGCCGTCGTCGCGGCGGGGTCGTCCGCCCCGGCGATCTCTTCCTTGAACAGGATCTCGACGGCGCCCTTGGGCCCCATCACCGCGATCTCGGCCGACGGCCAGGCGAGATTGAGGTCGCCGCGGATGTGCTTCGAGCTCATGACGTCGTAGGCTCCGCCATAAGCCTTTCGGGTGATCACGGTGAGCTTGGGGACCGTCGCCTCGCAATAGGCGTAGAGCAGCTTGGCCCCGTGCTTGATGATCCCGCCGTGCTCCTGGGTCACACCCGGCAGAAAGCCGGGCACGTCCACGAAGGTCACCAGCGGGAGGTTGAAGCAGTCGCAGAAGCGGATGAATCTCGCCGCCTTCAACGAGGCGGCGATGTCCAGCACCCCGGCCAGCACCGCGGGCTGGTTGGCCACCACCCCCACCGGCCGGCCGCCCAGCCGGGCGAAGCCGGTGAGGATGTTGTCCGCGTAGCCCCGCTGCACCTCGAGAAATTCGCCGTCGTCCACCACGCGCCCCAGAATCTCGTGCATGTCGTAGGGCTGGTTGGAGCTGTCGGGAATCAGATCGAGCAGCGCCTCGTCGCGCCGGTCGGCGGGATCCGCGGTGGAGCGCTCGGGAGGATCGTCCAGGTTGTTGAGTGGCAGAAAGCCGAGCAGCCGGCGAATGGTCAGCAGGCACTCGGGCTCGGTATCGTGAACGAAATGTGCCACCCCGGAGGTCCCGCCGTGGACGTCGGCGCCGCCCAACGCGTCGAACGACACCTCCTCGTGGGTGACGGTCTTCACCACGTTGGGCCCGGTCACGAACATGTAGCTGACGCCCCGCACCATGAAGATGAAATCGGTGATCGCGGGGCTGTACACTGCGCCGCCGGCGCAGGGGCCCAGGATCGCCGAGATCTGGGGGACGACCCCGGAGGCCAGCGTATTCCGCAGGAAGATCTCCGCGTAGCCGCCCAGCGACGCCACACCCTCCTGGATCCGTGCCCCGCCCGAATCATCCAACCCGACCACCGGTGCACCGTTCCGGACCGCGAGGTCCATCACCTTGCAGATCTTCTCGGCGTGGGCTTCGCTCAATGACCCGCCGAAAACCGTGAAGTCCTGGGAGAAGACGTACGCTAAGCGGCCGTCCACCCGGCCGTAGCCGGTGACGACCCCGTCGCCCGGCACCACGTGCTGGTCCAGGCCGAAGTCGGTAGAGCGGTGGGTGACGAACCGGTCCAGCTCGACGAAGCTCCCTTCGTCGAGCAGCAGGTCGAGCCGCTCCCGGGCGGTGAGCTTCCCCTTCTTGTGCTGCTGGGCGATCCGGGCGGCACCGCCGCCCTGTTCGGCGAGAGACTGCCGGTGGTGAAGCTGCTCGAGGAGCTCGCGGGGTTCGGGCATGGGGGGAGAAGATAGCGCTCGGCGGGGCGGCAGGGCAGCCAGGCGGCTGCCCGAGGTCGCCAGCTAAAAGCGTGAACGGTGTTCACTGCTTTACGGGCTCGTCGCCTCTTCCGGAATCACCGGACGGACCGGCGGAATGATGGGCTCGTCGGGGTAGTTGGTGACCATGAGGACGATCCGGTGATGGATCGGGTCCACCTCGAGCACCTTGAGGTCGACGGGCTGGCCTTCCTTGACCGCATCGCCCGGGTTCTCGATGTTGGCGATGCCGAGCTGCGACATCGGCACGAAGCCTTCGATGTCGTTCCCCAGGTCCACCACCACGCCCTTGTCCATCAGGCGCACCACCCGGCCTCGCAGCTCCATCCCGATAGGATAGGTCTCGCCGATCCGGAGCCAGGGGTCTTCCTCCGCCTGCTTGAGGCCCAGGGAGATCCGCTTGTTCTCGGCGTCGATGTTGAGGATCACGACGTCCACCCCGTCGCCCTTCTTCACCACTTCGGACGGGTGCTGCACCCGCTTGGTCCAGGACATGTCGGAGATGTGGATCAGCCCGTCGATCCCGGGCTCGATCTCGACGAAGGCGCCGAAGCTGGTGAGGTTCCGGACCTTGCCCTGAATTCGGGTGCCCACCGGGTACTTGAGCGGCAGCACCATCCAGGGATCCTGCTCGGTCTGCTTCATACCGAGGGAGATCTTCTCCTCCGCCTCGTCCACCTTGAGCACGACGGCTTCGATGGTCTCGCCGATGCTCACGATCTTGGACGGGTGCCGGACGTTGCGGGTCCAGCTCATTTCCGAGATGTGTACCAAGCCTTCGATGCCCGGCTCGATCTCGACGAACGCACCGTAGTTGGTGATCGACACCACCTTGCCCTGGACCCGGGTGCCGACCGGGTACTTGGCCGCCACGTTCTGCCAGGGGTAGGACTGGAGCTGCTTCATGCCCAGGCTGATGCGCTCGCGCTGCCAGTCGATGTCGAGGATCTTGACCTCGACCTCACGACCGATCGCCACCATCTCGGTCGGGTGCGACACCCGGCCGTAGGACATGTCGGTGATGTGAAGCAGGCCGTCCACGCCGCCCAGGTCGATGAAGGCGCCGAAGTCGGTGATGTTCTTGACCACACCCTTTCGGACCTGGCCGACCGCGAGCTCCTTCATCAGGTGCTCGCGCTTGTGGGCCCGCTCGTTCTCCAGGATCACCCGCCGGCTCACGACGATATTCCGCCGGCGCTTGTTCAGCTTGATGATCTTGAACTCGTAGGTCTGGCCCAGCAGCTCGTCGATGTTGGGCACCCGCCGGAGCGCGATCTGGCTCCCGGGGAGGAACGCATCCACCCCCATCAGGTTCACCACCACGCCGCCCTTGATCTTCTTCACCAGGGTGCCTTCGACCGGCTGATCGCTCTCGTGGGCCAGGCGGATCTTCTCCCAGACCCGCATGAAGTCGGCCTTCTTCTTCGAGAGGACGACCGCGCCTTCCTGGTCTTCCAGGTGCTCGAGGAAGACCTCGACCTCATCGCCCTCCTTGAGCGACTGCGGGTCCTTGAACTCGTCGAGGGGCACCGAGCCCTCGGACTTGAAGCCGACGTCGAGGATGACGGCATTCTCGGTGACGCGGAGGACCTTCGACTTGACGATCTCGCCTTCGACGATCTGCGCCATGGTGCCCTCGTACATCGAGAGCATCTGCTCGTACTCTTCGTCGGAGTATTCTTCGTCGTAGAGATCTTGCCGGACACGGAGACCACTGGGAGAGGCGAACTGCTCGGTCGAGGGTTGAAGTTGATCAAGCATTCGGGGCGTACCATCCTGGGGTTATGCGCCGCGCCAGGGGGGCCACGGGCTGGAGTACCTGCACCGAGGGAGCGGAAATGCTCCGACGTAGCCTGCAAGGTTAATGGTAAAGGAAATCCAACGCAAGGCATAGCAAGCGGTTGGCGAAGCTCGGTCCGGGAGCCGCCAGACGGTACCCCGCTAGGGCCCACGGTACGCCGCTAGAGCCAGAGAAAGGCGGGGTGGTCGTGGCCGGTCACGGCGGCGATGACCCGCTCGTAGACCTTGGGTCCGCTTTCCCCGTTGGTAAAGGCGACCACCGCCCGCCCGGCGGCGGGCTCGGCCACGACGAAGTTCCGGAAGCTGTTGTTGGCGCCCCAGTGCCAGAGCACCTCGCCGTGCTCGTCCCGCTGAATGCCCCAACCAAGCCCCCAGCCCAGCACCCGGTTGAGCCGGACCTCCGACGCTACCATCGCGGCTCGGGAGGCGGCGCTGAGTGAGAGCCCCGGCGCGGGAGGCAGCGCCACCACGCGCGCGAGAAACTGGGTGTAGTCGCGCACGGTGGTGAGCAGCGAGCCGGCGGCGCTCGGGACCATGTAGAGCGGAACCACGGGCCATGCCGGATTGATCAGGGGCACGGCCCGCGCCGCGTCCTCGTAGCGCCACTCGAGCATCGGCTTGCCCCACTTCTCGGCCAGCTCCGCCGCGCGGCGCCCGATGGCGCCGACCACGTCGATCTCCTCGCCCGCGGCGTCGCGCCCAACGGCCTTCTTGGCGGTGAACTTCGGCAGCCAGATGTAGCTGCTGCGGTCCATGTCGAAGGGATCGAGCACGTGCTCCCGCATGAAGCGCGCGAAGGGCCGGTCGGTCACCTGCTCGACCACGCGCTGGAGGTAGAAGTACGCGTCCCCCGAATAGCTGAACTCGGCGCCTGGTTCCGTTGCCGGCAGCATCGGCCCCGGCTGCTCGCGCCAGTTCGAGAGACCAGTGGTGTGGCTCAGCACGTGCCGCGGCGTGACCTTCCGCATGAGCGGGTTGTCGGCGTCGGGGATCGGCAAATAGTCATAGAGCGGCCGGTCGAGATCGATCCGTCCGGCGTCCACCAGCCGGAGCACCGCGTAGGCGAAGAGCGGCTTGCCGAGCGAGACCGCCTCGAAGACCGTCTCGCCGGACACCGCGGTCCGGGGCGTCTCGGTGGCGCGGCCGAAGCCCCGGGTCCACACTTTCCCGGCCTGCACCACGCCGAGCGCGAGGCCGGGCACTTCGGCCAGTTCGAGCAGTCGGGGAAGGGTTCGGAGCAAGTTGGTGGTCGGCAGCCAGCGCGGGCCCCGCGCCGCCGCGGCGGAGGCGGACTGCAGTGACCACGCGCTCCTCGTGGAGAGCGTCGCGAGCACTGCGCCCGCGGTGACCATGAAGCGGCGGCGGCTTACAGCGGTGTCCACGATCGGGCTCACAACCTCGAGTCGACTCGCTGGCGATCCTCGCACCGGGCGAGCACTGCACCGCATGCTCTACGGGTGACGCGCGCGTACGTTTCGTCGCGGCGAGCGCCGACAGCGCTTTCTAGTAGATACCTGGAACGAAAAAAGAGTTGCGTGGTGAGAACGTTGCAGCACGGCTGAAACGTGTGTTGCGAAAATGGGAAACGGCGGTCAGCGCTGTCCGAAAATGGGACGCGCGAGCTCCACGATGAAGCGGACCTGATCGGGGAACGCGATCGCGGTCGTGTCGAGCGGAATGGCGTCGGCGGCAGCGAGGAGCGGAGCCACCGCGCGGCTGGAGTCGGCCTGGTCTCGAGCCGCGAGCGCCGCCGTCTCCGCTTCGAGCCGGCCGGCATCGACCGGGGCGCCACGCTGGTTGATGCGCCGTCCCGCCCGCGCTTCCGGTGTGGCGGTGAGAAAGATCTTGAGCTCGGCGTCGGGGAAGACCACCGTGCCGATGTCCCGCCCATCCACTACCACGTCACGCCCCGCCCGGACCATTGCCCGCAGGCGTGAGTTGATCCACTCTCGAACGACGGGGACCGCGGAGACCGCGGAGACCCGGGCGGTCACATCAGCGCCGCGGATCTCCGCATCCACCGGCGCACCCTCCAGGTACGCGGCGAACCCGGCGCCGTCCGGCTGGAGCATGAGCCCCCGATCTTCGGCCGCGCGAAGGATCGCTTCCGCACCGACCACGGCGAGCGGGTCTTTCCTGCCCCGCTCCCGCCGTGCCGCCTCGCGCATGCCGACCAGCGTGACCCCGCGATAGAGCGACCCCGAGTCCAGGTGGGCGAACCCCAGCGCCTCCGCGACGGCTCGCGCCGTGGTGGACTTGCCCGAGGCGGAGGGACCGTCGATGGCGATCACGCCTCCTTTCACCGGGACCTCCCGGCTCGGATCCGCCGCAAGGTCTCCGGAAATCCAGGAAAGCTGACTGCCGCGCAGGCCATGTCGTCGATGGCGATCCGCGCGCCCGGCAGCGTGCCCAGCACGGCGAACGCCATGGCGATCCGATGGTCAGCGGCGGTGCGCACCCTGCCTCGCGGTGGCAGGCCCACGCCCTCGATGTGGAGATCGTCTCCCCGGACCTCTGCCTTCCCTCCCACCGCCCTCAGGTTCGTGGCGATGAGGCTCAACCGGTCGCTCTCCTTGACCCTCAGCTCGCCCACGTCTCGAAAGATCGTCTCCCCACTGCCGCGCGAGGCGAGCACCGCCAGGAGCGGGATCTCGTCGATGAGGCCGGGAATCTCGCCGGCGGTCACCTCGGTTCCTCGAAGGGACGCCGGTCGCGCGATGAGGTCGGCCACCGGCTCGCCGAAGCTGCTGTCGGCGGCGTCGGTCGACACCCGCGCACCCATCCGCTGGAGCACCGCGAGGTACCCGATACGGGTCGGATTCAGCCCCACTCCCGCGATCCGAAGCTCACCCCCCTCCGCCAGGATGGATGTGCCGACCAGAAAGGCGGCCGACGATGGGTCGCCGGGCACTTGGATATCGAAGGGCTCGATGCGCCCGCCGGGTCGGAACTCGATCCAGCCATCCCGCTCGCCGACCTGGTATCCGAAGGCCTGCAGCATGCGCTCGGTGTGATCGCGGGACCGCCCCTTGGGCTCCAGCAGGTCGACCGCCACCTCGCCGACCACTCCGGCGAGTAGCAAGGCGCTCTTGATTTGCGCGCTGGACACCGGCATCGCGTGGCGGAGCGGCCGCAGCCTCCCGCCCCGCACGGTGAGGGGGAGGCCGTCACCTCCGCGCTCCTCGAACCGCGCACCCATCTGGGCCAGGGGCTGGGTGACCCGGCGCATCGGCCGGCGCCGGAGCGACGCGTCGCCGGTCAGCGTGGCGCGGAGGCGGTGGCCGGCGAGCAGCCCCAGCAGGAGTCGGGTAGTGGTTCCCGAGTTGCCGCAGTCGAGGGTCCGCTGGGGAGCGCGGAAGCGGCCCCGGCCTGTGACGGTGAGCACGGTCCCATCGCGAAGCGGCGAGATCTCCGCCCCGAGCTGCCGCAGGACCCGGGCACTGGACCGTGCGTCGAGCGAGGTGAGGGCACCTCCCACGTGGCTGACTCCCCGCCCCAGGGCCGCCAGCATCAGGGCGCGGTGGGTAATGCTCTTGTCGCCCGGCGCGCGAACGGTGCCGGCCACCCTCATCGGTCGATGCCGCGGCGGAACTCGCGGGCGATCTCGAGATACTGCGCCAGCCCTTGCCGATCGCCCGTTTCGATCAGGTGTCGCAACGTCGCTACCCCGCTCTCCACGCTGGAGAGGGCCTCCATGAGCGGGTCTCGGTTTTGCAACATGATGTCCAGCCACATCTCCGGACTGCTTCCGGCCAGGCGGGTCGTGTCCCGCGCGCCGGTTCCATAGGAAACCCCGCCGAAGCCGCGGTCGGCCAGCGCCTTGGCCAAGGCGTAGGCCACCGCTTGCGGCAGGTGGCTGGTCCAGGCCAATTGCCGGTCATGGGCGGCGGCATCGATCAGGATGGGAGAGGCCTCGAGAACTTCCTCCCAGAACCGCATTACGCCGCGCGCCGCGCGGGGCCCTTCAGAAGAGGCGCTCTCGCAGACATATACCACGCAGCCCCGGAGCCGGTCCGGATGGGCCGCCGCGAAGCCGGAGTCGTGGGTGCCCGCCAGAGGGTGCGACCCGGCGAAGCGGTCGCCGAGACCCCAGGTTGCGGCCCGGGTCATGACCGGCACCTTGACGCTGCAGACGTCGGTCAGGATCGCCCCGGGCTCAAGGGATGGAGCCAAACGGCCGATAAGATCGAGTGTGGGACCGGGCGGGACGGCCAGGACGACCAGGTCGGCTCCCCGGATCGCTTTGGTGGGACTCTCGGCGATCTCGGAGATGGCGGACGCCTTGAGCGCGGCGACGGCTTCGGCCAGCGAAGGTGAATAGCCGACCACTCGGGAGATCCCCGCAAGGCGGGACTGCCAGGCGAGCGATCCGCCGATCGCGCCCAGGCCGACCACTGCCAGCGAGGATGGGCGCACGGATCAGAAGCCGATGAAGTTCGACACGCCGCGCATGCGCTCGCCCAGAAGAGGCGGCTGCGGCCGCCGTAGGTGACCCGAGACCAGGCCAGCATTGTACCGATATGGCAATTGATTCTCAACGCGCCCCGCGCACCCAACGCATGGCTTCCGACGACACCTGGCTCGGCC
>JACCRH010000081.1 GCA_013813675.1 Gemmatimonadales bacterium | reverse complement strand
CGGCGAGTCGGTCGGCGTGACGCGGCGGGGCGTCGGCGGCGGCGCCGCGTCGGATGGACGGGCCGGGGCGGCCGGTTCCACCGCCGTGGCCTCGTCGTAGGGCTCGGCCGGCGCGGGCGGCAGGTCCTTGAACAGGGCCCGGGCCCTCTCCTCGAGGCTCTGAGTCGGCACCGCCTCCTCGATCTCGTGGACGATTGGGCGCTCCAGCTCCAGTGCCGCGAGCTCGGCGGCGCGCTCCGATTCGGCCTGGGCTTCGGCCACGGCCACTTCGGCGGCGGTGCGCCGGCGCTTGGCAGGCCGCAGATCAACCGCCGCCGGCACGGGCTCCGCCTTGACCGCCTTGCGGCGGCCCTTCTTGGCCGTGGGCTCCTCGGCGCTCTTCCGCTTTTCGCGCTCCCAGCGCACCCGGATCGCCGACACCTGGTCGCTCTCCAGGGCGGAAAGGTGACTGCGCACGAAAATGTTCATGTCCTTGAGCATGCCGAGCAGCTGCTCAGGCTGTACGCCGAACTCCGCGGCGAGATCGTGAACTCTCGTCTTGACCACTCAGGCCTCCATCAGATGCGTGCGGGCGCCAACTGCACCATGCCGCCGGCCAACGCGCGGTCCCGCACACCGACCGCCATCACCGGCGGCTTTCCCAACTGCGCGCCGATCGCGGCGGCGCCCGGTCCGGTCAGCAGCGGCACGCCCTTGGCGGCCGCCAGCCGGACCACTTTGTCCACGGCGCGGGGGCTGGCGTCTTCCGCCACGACCACGCACCGGCACTTTCCCGCCTGCAATTCTTTCCGCACCGCATCCACACCCACGGTAATGTTGCGCCCCCGGTAGCCCAGGCCGATCAGGCCCAGGAGCCCGCTCACGCGGGAGTCGCGCCGGCTTCGCCGCTGTCCTCGGTCAGCTCGGCCATGAACGCCATGAGCTGGTCCGCCGCCTCGGGACTCATCCCCGGAATGCGGGCGATATCCTCCCGCTCGAGGTCGAGGATGTCGTTCAGCATCTTGTAGCCCGCGCTCTCCAGGATCGCGGTGAGCTCGGGCGAGACGCCCTGCAGCTCGCTGAGCGGCACCTGTGACGCCATCTCCTCCTCCGGCGGCAGCGGCGCGAACAGCGGGCCTTCGCCCCCGCGCTCCAGCCACTCGCGGCTGGAGTAGAGGTCGATTTTCCAGCCGGTCAGCTCGGAGGCGAGCCGGACGTTCTGCCCGTTCCGCCCGATGGCGAGCGAGAGCTGGTCTTCGTCCACCACGGCCTGAATGGTCTTGGCCTCGGGATCGGAGAACACCTTGGCCACCCGGGCGGGCGCCAGCGCGAGCCGGGCGAACCGCTCCGGATCGGGCGACCAGGGGACGATGTCGATCCGCTCGCCGCCCAGCTCATTGACCACCGCCTGAACCCGCGAGCCCTTGAGCCCGACGCAGGCGCCCACCGGATCTATGGAGTCGTCCCGGGAGATGACGGCGACCTTGGTGCGGCTGCCGACCTCGCGCGCGATGGCCCGGATCTCAACGATCTGCTGCTGGATCTCCGGCACCTCGAGCTTGAAGAGCGCCTTCACGAAGAGCGGGTCGCCGCGGGAGAGGATGAGCCGCGGCCCCTTGGGCGTCTCCTCCAGCCGCTTGAGCACCGCACGGATGGTGTCACCCTGGTGGAAATGTTCCCGGTGATTCTGTTCCCGGTAGGGAATGATCGCCTCGGCCTCGCGGAACTTGTTCAGCATGATGACGAGCTTACCACGCTCGATCTGCTGGACCTCGCCCGAGAGCAGCTCGCCCACCTTGGAGGTGAACTCCTCGCGGATCCGGGCCCGCTCGCCTTCGCGCACCCGCTGAATGATCCGCTGCTTGGCCGCCTGGACGGCGAGCCGGCCGAACTCCGCGAACGGGACTTCCTCTTCCAGCATGTCACCGAGCTGGAAGTCGGGGTCCTCGTACTGGGCCTCTTCCAGCGCGATCTGCCAACTGGCGTCTTCCACCGCCTCCACCACCTGGCGGAGCCGTACCACCCGGATGGTGCCCTGCAGCTCGTCCACGTTGAGCTCGAACTTGACGTTCGGCCCGAACTTGCGGACCAGCGCGGCCTGAATGCCGTCGCGCAGGAGCTCCAGGAGATCGGAGCGCTCGAGTTGTTTCGCGGTGGTCAGCTCGCGGAACGCGGCCAACATCTCGGTCGAACCTGCCATCGTCTTACTCCAGAGAATCGGGGCTCCGCGGCCTGCCTACGGTGGCCCAGTCCACCAACAGCGTCGCTTCGCTGATCGAGTCGAGCGCGAGGGTGACCTCGCCGCCCTGCTCGGACCGCAGCGTCACATGCTCGTCATCCGGCACCGCCACGATCTCGACCGCCCGCCGCCCTCCGAGCGACCGGGCCCGCACCCGCGCGCGGCGGCCGATGAAGCGGCGCCAGTGCTCCGGCCAGCGCAGCGGACGCTCGAGTCCCGGCGAGGACACCTCGAGCACGTATCGCGGGCCGACCATGGCCCTGGATTCCAGGAATCGCTCGAGGGACCGACTGATCCCCGCACAGTCGTCGGCCGTCACACCCTGGCCGGGTCGGCTGTCCGGGCGGTCCACCCGTACCTGCAGGATGGGGCGCTGCAGCGTGCCGGTTCGTCTCAGGTCCACCAGCTCGAAGCCGAGGCCGTCGAGGTGGGCACGAATCGGGTTGAGCAGCGCGTCAACAGACATCGGAAGCGGAAAAAAAATGTGGGGGAACTCCCCCACATCAACGGTCGAACCCGCCAACACCCCCGGGACAGCAGGGGGATATTAGCGCCGAATCGCGGGAGAGTCAACGCGATAGGTCAGGCTCGCGGGCGGTGGGCGAGCAGAAGGCAATCATATCCCCATGTCACCTCACAATCCTGGCATCCCGAGGTAGGCCACCATGCGGCCGTCTGTCCCTCTCGAAGCCCGATGACTATAGAAGGACGAGCGGTCGTGGGCGGAACAGAGACTCGAGAGAGTGACTTGCGGGATCCCGAGTTCGGCTCCCTGCTCCGCCAAGACCTGGCGCAGATCCAGATGCCATGGGCCGGCCCCTTCACTCACTACCCCGCAGCCCAACATGACTTCAGATCCCACTTCATAGCAAGGGCCGCAAATTCCTACACCGCAATGCATTTTGACATAGCTGACCGAGGATCCGGTCTCCGCCAGCAGCCGCTCCAGACCGTGCGCGAGTATGCCGGCGGCGGTACCCCTCCATCCGGCGTGGAGCAACGCCACGCCCGTGCCCGCTACGGCGAGATACACCGGAATGCAGTCGGCCACCGTCACGGTGAGCAGCACGCCGGGCGCGGTGGTGACCCAGCCGTCGACGCCCTCGACCTGGATCCAGCCCTCCGACGGTCCCGCCGACGCCACCGCCGTGCCGTGGATCTGATGGCCGAGCGCCACCGCGGAGAAGCCAGGGAACGCCCGGCGGAAGAGCCGCCACCGGCCCATGACGTCGCCGACCGGGGCATCACTCCAGAGG
>JACCRH010000027.1 GCA_013813675.1 Gemmatimonadales bacterium | reverse complement strand
GGGCGCATCTCGTCCAGCGAGCGGACCAGGTATTGAAGGTCGTCACTCACCCCGATCAGGAGCACCTCGTGACCCCGCTGGCGGAGGGCGTCGGCGATCTGGTACTCCATCTCCGGCTCGTCGTCGTGCCAGGCAGCGACCTCCTTGGTCATCTGCCGCTCGTGGTCGGGATGGTGCCAGCCGGCGTATGGGGTGTCGAAAACCACGGCAATCCGCATGGGGCAAACTTAGCGGGCCGGGCAACCCCTGGTGCCCCGGGGTACCCGATTACATTTTCTACGGTCCCCTACCCCTAAAACAGTGGCGCGACCCGCTCGCAGCCCGTCGGAGGTCAGATGGAGTCCACGGCCCGGGAAGCCAGGCTCAAGCCGGAGCACGCCAACCAGTACCCCCAGCTCGAAGCGGGGGTCTGGGAGACGGCCGCCGAGATGGGGGCCAAGGTGCTGCTCTGGCAGGTCCAACAGCAGGGGACGGCGGCGCTCGCCAGCCGGATCCTGGACCAGGAGCACTTCGAGTTCCGCGGAGGGTGGTACCGGGGGGGTGAGACCGAACTCCGGACCCGGGCGAGCGACCCGGCGTTCAACGGCCCGGCGTAGGAGGGCGGAACGGCGGAAGAGGCGGAACGCGACTAGGGTAAGGCGTGTCATCGTGTCATCCCGAACCAAGTGAGGGATCTTCTCAGCCGGGTTCTAGAGCCCGCCGGCAAGATCCCTCGCTTTCGCTCGGGATGACAGATGACAGGATGACAGGATGACAGTGATTGGACCTCGCGGTAAGCTCCCGTTCCGCCGTTCCGCCGTTCCACAGCCCCGCCTACATTCCCCCAATGACATCCCTACCCGAACGAAGCGCCCCCGATCCCTTGCCCGCGACCGACATCGAGGACGACGCCCAGCTCGCCGCGGAGCTGATCGAAGAGCTCGGCCGGGTCATCGTGGGCCAGCGCGCCATGCTGGAGCGCCTGCTCATCGGCCTGCTCGCCGACGGACACGTGCTGCTCGAGGGGGTGCCCGGACTCGCCAAGACGCTGGCGGTGCGGACCCTCGCCTCCACCATCGCGGCGGGCTTCCACCGGATTCAGTTCACCCCCGATCTCCTGCCGGCCGACCTGATCGGCACCATGATCTACAACCAGCGCACCGGCGACTTCGCGGTGCAGCAAGGGCCGATCTTCACCAACCTGCTGCTGGCGGACGAGATCAATCGCGCCCCCGCCAAGGTGCAGAGCGCGCTGCTGGAGGCGATGCAGGAAAAGCAGGTGACCATCGGCGGGCGGACCTTTCCGCTGCCCGAGCTGTTTCTGGTGCTGGCGACGCAAAATCCCATCGAGCATGAGGGGACCTACCCCCTGCCCGAAGCGCAGGTGGACCGCTTCATGTTCAAGCTGGTGGTCACCTATCCCGAGCGGCGGGAGGAGCGCGAGGTGCTCGACCGGATGACCACCGGCGAGGAGCCGGCGGCCCGGCAGATTCTCGACCCCGAGCGGATCCTTCGCTCGCGCCGCCTGGTCCACGCGATCTATGCCGACGACCGGATCAAGGAATATGTGCTCGACCTCATCGTGGCGACCCGAACGCCGGCCGGCGTGGGGCTGGGCGAGCTCACGCCGCTGATCGAGTACGGCGCCTCGCCCCGCGCCGGGATCTTCCTGCTCCGGGCCGCGAAGGCCCATGCCTTCCTCCAGGGCCGCCCCTACGTCACCCCGGACGACATCAAGGCGCTGGGACTCGACGTGCTGCGACACCGGGTGCTCCTCACCTATCGCGCAGACGCCGAGGGGATGAGCCCGGACGCGGTGGTCCGGCGGATTCTCGAGGCGGTGCCAGTGCCATGAGTCCGGAGGAGGTCACGCGCGAGGTGCGGCGACTGGAGATCACCACCCGCCACCTCGTGCGCGACATCATGGCCGGCGAATACTCGAGCGCGTTTCGCGGCCGCGGCGTGGAGTTCGCCGAGGTGCGCGAGTACCAGCCGGGCGACGACATCCGCACCATCGATTGGAACGTGACCGCCCGGCTCGGCTCGGCCTATGTCAAGCGCTACTTGGAAGAGCGCGAGCTGACCGTGCTCTTCGTGGCCGATCGGAGCGCCTCGGCCGGCTTCGGCAGCGTCCGCCGCACCAAGAGCGATCTGACCACCGAGGTGTGCGCGGTGCTCGCCCTCGCTGCCGCGCGGAACAACGATCGGGTGGGAGCGGTCCTGGCGACCGATCAGGTCGAGCACTATGTGGCTCCGCGAAAGGGGCGGCGCCAGGCCCTGCGTGTCATCAGCGACCTCCTCACCTTTCGACCGGCGCAGCCCGGCACCGACCTCGCTGCCCCGCTTGCCTACCTCGAGCCGATGCTCCGGCGCCGCGCCGTCATTTTCCTCCTCTCGGATTTTCTGGCCACCGGGTACGAGTCGCCCCTGGCCCGTCTCGCCCGGCGGCACGACGTCATCGCGATCCAGGTGGTCGATCCCCGGGAGCGGGCACTGCCGGACGTCGGGCTGGTGACGCTGTGGGATCCCGAGAGCGGGAACTGGCGCATCGTGGATTCGGGAGATGCTGGCGTGCGCGAGCGGTTTCGGGTCCGCGCCGCGGAATTCGATGCCGGGCTGGAGCGCACGCTGCGTGAATCGGGGGCTGATCTGCTGCGGCTGGAGACCGGTCAGCCATATGCCGAGCCGCTGCTGGCATTCTTTCGCCGGCGGGAGAGCCGGCAGTGGCGATGAAGGCGGCAGTGATAGGGGACAGTGTCACCCTGAACGAAGTGAAGGGGGCCATGCCGGCTGTCGGATCCTTCGCTGCGCTCAGGATGACATTGTTGCCGATGCTGGCCGCCCTGCTCCCCGTGTCCATTCGGCCCGCCCACGCCCAGCTCGACTACGGCCGCTCGTTCACCGTCACCGCGGGGCCCGCGAAGGTCGGGCTGGGGGATTCGGTGACGCTGCGCTTCCGGCTCACCCCCAACGATCGCGACCTGCTCACCGACACGCTCCCCCGCCCGGTCGACGACCTTCCGGCGGGGGTAAGAATCCTCTCGGTCGACCGGCTGGTCCGCGGCGCCGACCGGGTCTTTACCGGAACGGCCGTGATCGCCTTGTATCGGCCAGGCAAGCGAGCGCTGCCCGTGTTCGGGCTCCCCTGGGTGCAGGTGGTGACCGGCCACCGCGGCGTGGTCACCCACGATCCGATCGAAATCGAGGTCGCCTCGACGCTCCCCGCGGGGAATCCCGCGCTGCGGGACATCCGCGAACCCGACGCCCCCCGCGGCTTCGGCGCGCTCTGGGTGGGTCTAGGAGCGGCCGCCGCGGTGGCCCTCGCCTGGCTCGCGACCAGGCGCCGGGTGAAGCCCACCGCGCCCGAGCCCGAGCCCGTCACGCCGCCCCAGTCGCCGCCGCCGCCCGATCCCTATACCGCGGCCGTGGCGCGGCTGGAGGCGATCGAGGCCCAGCACTGGGCCGTCCGCGGCGACGTCGCCCGACACTACGAGGCACTGGCGGACGTTCTTCGCGACTACCTCGAGGCGGCTCATGGCGTGCCCGCACGCGAGCGCACCACCACCGAGCTCCTCTGGGCGCTGCCCCCGCGCCTGGCCGAGGCCGGCGTCCGCCGGCGGATCCACGAGGTGCTGGCCGACGCCGACCTGGTGAAGTTCGCCAGACGGCGCCCACCCCCGGATGAGGCCGCGAGCTACACCGGGCGGGCCCGCGATCTGCTGGAGCGCTGGCACCGCGCCGGGCCGGTGGCTGAGGAGCTCGATGCGATTCGCTGACCCCTGGCTGCTCCTCTTGCTCCTCGCCCCCGGGGTGCTGGCCCTCCGTCTGTTTCTCCGACGCGGCCAACCTCCCGGTCAACGGATCGGGTTTCCGGTGCTCGGATTCTTCTCCGCCGAGCCGCCCAGCCGATGGGCCCGATGGCGCCTGCTGCCCGAGCTGTGCCGCCTCGCGGCGCTGAGCCTGCTGGTGCTGGCGCTCGCCCGCCCGCAGGTGCCCCACGAAGTGCGCGAGGTCCGCAGCAAGGCCCGGAACCTGATGCTGGCGCTCGACATCTCCAGCAGCATGAAGGCCACCGACTTCAAGCCGGGCAACCGCCTCGAAGTCGCCCGCCAGGTGCTCGGCGACTTTGCCCGCCGGCGCGAGGGCGACCTGCTCGGCCTGGTGATCTTCGCGGGGCGCTCGTTCCTCCAGGCCCCGCTCACGCCCGACGCCGAGCTGCTGGCTGAGCTCCTGGGGAGAGTGGAGATCGGCCAACTCCCCGACGGCACCGGCATCGGAACGGCGCTGGCGCTCTGCCTGAGCCAGCTCAAGGACCTACCCAACCGGGCCAGCGCGATCGTCCTGATCACCGACGGCGCCAACAATACCGGGTCGCCCGGCCCGTTCGTCGCCGCCGAAGCGGCCCGCGCGATCGGCGTGCGAATCCACACGATCGGTGTCAGCGCGCCCGACACCAGCGGGCTCGACGACGGCTTCATCTGGCGGCAGGGACGAACCCCGGACCGGCTCACCAGCTCGGACGAGCGAGTGCTGCGGCGGATCGCCGACCGGAGCGGCGGCGAGTATTTCCGGGCAACCGACCCCGAGGCGCTGGAGCGGGTCATGGAGCAACTCGACCCGCTGGAGCGCGAAGAGGTCAGAATCAACCAGACCCGCGATTACCAGGAGCTGTTCACCTGGCCCCTCGCGGCCGGCCTGCTTCTGCTCGGCGCCGCGCTGGTGCTCCGCGGCGGCCCACTCAGGACCCTGCCGTGATCGGGCCATGAGCTTCGTCTATCCGTGGGTCCTCGCGGCCGGTTGCCTCGCTCTGGTGGCGATCGGCTGGCTCGGCGTCCGGTCGGAGCGGTTACGCCGGGATGCGCTGGCCCGCTTCGGTGAGCGCGACGTGCTCGGGCGCAGCTCGTCAATCCCTTCTTCCAGGCAGTCCGCCAGGGTCCGGACGCTGAGACTCGCCGCGCTCGGCCTCGGCGTGCTCGCGCTGGCCCGGCCCCAGGCGGGCGAGCGACAGAGCGACATGGTGCGGACCGGACGCGACGTGCTGCTGCTGCTGGATTTGTCCCGGTCGATGGGGGTGGCCGACATCGCGACCCGCGGCGTGTCCGGTCCGCGCACCCGGCTCGCCGCGGCCAAGCAGCTCGCGTGGGACGTGACGTCGGCCTATCCGGGTGACCGGGTCGGGCTGGTGGTGTTCGGCGGCAGCGCGTTCCTCCAGCTACCCCTCACCTCCGACCGCGCTTCGCTCCGGCTCTTCCTCGACGCCGCGAGCCCCGACGATCTGGGCGATCCGGCAACCGACGTGTCCGCCGCCCTCCTCACCGCCGTCAGCGCCTTCGAGCACGAGGGCGAGACCGGCCGGCGTGCGGTCGTCATCGTCACCGACGGCGAGAGCGGGGAAGGCGACCTCGACGCCGCGGCCGAGGCGCTCCGCGGTGAGGAACTGCCGCTCTTCGCCATCGGGGTGGGAAGCGCGCAAGGCGGTCCGGTGCCCGCCGACTCGGCGGAGGCGCCGGAGCGGTATCACCGCGACCACATCGGGCGGGTGGTGATCTCGCGTCTCGAGGAAGGCGATCTGCGGCGGGTCGCTCAGGCGAGCGGCGGCGGGTTCGCCCGCTGGGACCGGCCGGACGAGATTCGCGCGCTGGTGGCCGGCCTGGGGCAGGTGAGGGCGCGGACGCTCGGCGCCCGCACCTCGAGCGAGCGGGCCGATCGCTACCAGTGGCCGCTGGGGCTGATGGTCGTCCTCCTGGCGTTTGCCGAGATGCCGGCCACTGTCACCCTGAGCCGCAGGCGAAGGGGCCGAAGCAGTCGCGCGGTTCCATCCCCTTCGCCTGCGGCTCAGGGTGACAAGGTGGCCGTAGCGTCCGGACTGTTCCTCCTCGTCCTCAGCAACCTCTCCTGCTCCCCGGCGCATCGGGGCGAACGGCTGTATCACCAGGGCAAATACCCGGCGGCCTACGAGGTCTTCCGCGGCGGCCTCCAGCGCGACAGCAGCGCCCGACTCACCTTCGACGCCGGCAGCACGCTGTACCGGCTGGAGCGGTACGACGAGGCGGCCGCGGCCTTCCGCCGCTCGAGGCGGGCGCCGGAGCTTCGGCAGAGGAGCCTCTACAACCTGGGCAATGCGCTGGTTCGCGTGGCGGAGGAGCGCCCGGGTGAACCCGAGCCGCTGCTCGACGCTGCCGCGGCATTCGAGGAGGCCCTGAGCCTGGCCCCCGGCGACGCAGAAGCCCGCTGGAACCTGGAGGTCGCGCTGCGGCGGCTGGGGGACGACCGCACCAGCGGCGGCTCCTCCGGGCGCGGCCGGGCCGGCGATTACGGCCGGGGGGACAACAACGTGCCGGGGTACGAAGGCAACCCCGACGCCGCGGTGGGAGCGATGGCCGGTGGCGGCTACGGGTCAGCGGAGGGTGAGTCGGTGGAGGAGTTGAGTCCGGACGAAGCGCGGCGGCTCCTCGAAGCGGTGGAGCGGCAGCAGCTCACCAGCCACGAGGGCCGGCGAGGCAAGCGAGGGCCCACCGGAGAGCGCGACTGGTAAGCGGTAGCTCGACCTGTGGTGCTCACGCGTGCAGCTCCAGCTGCACCCGGATCGCCCGCTCCACACCGCGAACGTCTTCCGAGGAAAGCTCGCCGGCCTTGCGGAGCAGACGTTGCTTACTGGCGGTCGTGAGTTGGTCCGCCATGGCCTTGCAGGGGCGGTTGCCGAACGTGACGTACGACTCACTGGGATACAGGCGCTCGACGTTGGTAGTGAGCGGGACCACCTGGACCCGGTTGAGGTGACGGTTTGAGGCGTCGTTGCTGACGATGATCGCTGGCCGCTGCTTCCGGATCTCGCCGCCGACCGACGGGTCGAAGTTGACCCACCACACTTCACCGCGCCTCATCGGTGACATCCGGCGCCAGCGCGTTGGCCCACTGCTCGGCTTCGGTCTCTCTCGCCTCGTCCGACGCCATCCTCGCGTACGCGCGGTCGAGGTGCTCGGCGACCACGTGCGGCCGGACGATGGCCTCGATGAACTGGCTTATGCGGCGCGGACCCACGACCCGGTAAAGGCCGCGGTATACGGCCTCATCAATGGTGATGGTGAGCTTCTTCTGCATGGTGCCTCCACGTA
>JACCRH010000025.1 GCA_013813675.1 Gemmatimonadales bacterium | reverse complement strand
GGCGCTTCGTGCCTTCCTCCAGGGCGAGCAGTTTTATCGGCTTGGCGAATGGGATTCCGCGATGGTGCATTACGAGCAAGCGACCTCACTCGACAGCACACTTGCGCCAGCGTACCGGCGTATGGGGAATGTGGTCGGCTGGCAGACCAGCGGAGGGGACTCCTTGTCCGTGCTGTATGGTCTGCGGGCCGGTTCACTGAACCACGGCCTGGCCCCGCGGGAGAGTCTGCTGGTGACCGCGGACTCACTCATAGCCGCGGCCTTCAAAGCCGACAACGACAGCCTTTTCTACGTATTGGTCGAGCGGCTGTTCAGCACGACCTCGGAAACCACACGCCGGTATCCGAACGATCCTGAGGCCTGGTACACCTATGGGGAAGCGCGTCACCACCTAGGTGACTCGTTCGGGTTCACGGGTCATCAGATCTTCGACGCCTTCAATCGCTCGATTGCGCTCGATTCCGCATTTGCGCTGGCGTATATCCACAACGTAGATCTGGCTCTGGAACTCGGCGGGCCAGAACTTGCGCGACGCTATGTGCGAGCCTATCTGGCGTTGAACCCGAGTGATATCCATGCAGTGGGGAACAGGGCAGTCGAGAAAATCCTGGACCCGGACTCTAATCGGGAAGCAGAGTTGCAGCAGTTGCTGGATACCCTCCCAGCTCTACCGCTCGGTCAGGTCATGATCACGTTCTGGCGGTTTCCGGATCCGGAGGAAACGGCCGCAAAGATTTTTCGCAGGTTTGCGGCAGACCCGCGGGGGTCACGGTATAGTGACCCTGACTACCAGCGGTGGACAGTAGGGATCCTGGCGTACAGAGGCCATCTGCGCGAGGCCTACACTAAAGTTGGGACCAGGGGCCCGCCTTCACTTTATGCTGCGTCGGCGCTGCTCGGGGTGATCCCGAGAGATACCGCGCGCACGATCTTCGCACGCTGGCTCGACGAGTCCGATCCCCAAGCCTCTCACGCCCTGCCCTGGTGGGCGGCCATGGGCGACACGGTATCCTTACGCCGGTTCCTGAGGTGGCACGATTCGCCCGCACGACCAGCGCCGCACCGTATCCTGGAAGGCCGGAATCGCTACTGGGCCGCCGCCGGCGGCGCCTATCTCGCTCTCGCACGTCGCGACAGCGCAGAGGCCCTACGCCGGTTCACTCAGCTCCCGGAGTCGTTGTGCTTCGGCGGCTCCTGTCTGTCGTCGCGGCTCACCAAGGCGGAATTGTTGAGCGCGCATGGACAGGATCGCGAGGCCGCCATCGTGCTCCTCCCGCACCCGGGCTGGACGGACAGTCCGCCCCAAGTGCTGGAGGTGTTCTGGCTGCTCCAGCGCGGCCGCGTGGCTGAGCGGCTGAATGACCGGGAACAGGCCCTCAGGTCGTTCCACACGGTGGCCGACGTATGGCTTCACGCTGACCCTGAACTCCAATCCTACGTGGCCGAAGCACGAGCCGCTATTCAGCGGTTGTCGGGAGAGGTGCGATAACTTGTGTAGGGATGAATCCCGTACACCGGTCCACCTCTTCGCGGCCGCGCTCCTCGCACGACCAGCGCGTCCGGCCATCCACAAGCCAGGGGGACGATATTTCCTTCACGCCAGAATTTTTATTTTTGAAACGGGCGACTCCCACCCGCAATTCTCAGCGGCACAAGCTCGCGCCCTCGCAACCCGCCTATTCCACGGCCGCCCGGCTTTTTCTTCGAGGGGGGGGCTATCACGGGGAATCGCCTTCCGAGCCGGCGGCACGAGTACCAGCGGGCGTGGCTCTGTCAGAAGTGTGCTAGAACACGCGGCTACTCGGGAGTCCGGCCGAGCGACGGGGTGTAGTACGCCGACCATTGTCGGGCGGGCAGAAGTAGGCAGGCAGGCGATTCGGATGGCGCCGGGCCGGCGACAGCCTTAGTTGTCGCGAGCCCGCCGCGCTCGGACCTATCCGTTTTTCTGTGTGTGAGGCGTGGGTGACCGTCATGCGTCGGGCACGAAGCGTTCGGGAAACAGGAGCGCGAAGTGGGTCAGCGCGGCCTGCCAGGCCGGGGCCGGGGCCCAGCGCTTCTTGATGTTGCGCAGCGCCAGGTAGAGCAATTTCGTGGCGGCCTCGTCCGTCGGAAAGTGGCCCCGCGTCTTGATGATCTTGCGGAGCTGCATGTGCCGGCTCTCGATCGCGTTCGTGGTCGTGAGAATCCGCCGGATCACCGAGGGATACGCAAAGGCCGGCGTGACGAGATCCCACTGCCGCCGCCAGATGGGGGCGATCGTCGGATAGTGGGTGCCGTCCGGCCCGGCCGCAAACGCCTCGAGCGCCGCCGCGCCCACACTGACCGTCTCGGCACGGTAGACGGTCCGGAGCGCCGCCGCGACCCGCTTGCGGTCCTGGTAGGAGACGTAGGCTAAGCTCCGGCGCACCAGGTGCACCACGCAGGTATGAATCTGGGTCTGCGGGAAGACCGCCTGGATCGCCTCGGGAAAGCCGGTGAGCCCGTCGATGAGGGCGATCAGGATGTCCGCGACGCCCCGGGCCTGGAGCTCGGTCATCACCCGGTGCCAGAACTTGGCGCCCTCGGTCTGCTCGATCCAGAGGCCCAGCACGTCCTTGGTACCGCTCCGGGTGATGCCGAGGGCCAGGTAGACGGCCTTGGTGCGGACCACCCCCTCGTCCCGGATCTTCACCCGCAGCGCGTCGAAGAAGACCACCGGGTAGCAGCTCTCCAGCGGCCGCTGCTGCCAGGTGGTGA
>JACCRH010000018.1 GCA_013813675.1 Gemmatimonadales bacterium | reverse complement strand
TGAAGAGCGGCGCCAGCGTCACCGCCACCTCGCGGCGAGCGCCGGCGGGAAGCGGCGCTACCGGCAACTCAGCCGGGGTGAACCCGACGGCCCGGACCGCCAATCTGCCCGCCGTCTCCGCCGGAATTGGCAGGCTGAAACGGCCCTGCTCGTCAGTGACCGCCGCGGGGCCGCCGTCGCCGAAGACCACCTCCGCCATCGGCACGGGAGTTCCCGCCTGGGCCCGCACCGTCCCGGCCAGGAGCGGGTAATCCTGCGCGGCGGCGTAGCGCGCCGCGCCGGTGAGGACGACGACGAGGGCCATGCGCGAGAGCCACATCGAGAGTGAGGACACCGCGGACGCTCCAATCATTCAGCCGAAGACCCGAAACCACAGACTCAGAGCCCGCTTCGCCATGGGGGTCAGCTTCTCCTTCCGTCGGAGATCGGCCGCCTTGCGGTAGGCCTCGGCCACGGTGGGATAGGGATGGATCGTGCGTCCCATCGCGGACAGCCCGAGCCCGTTGGTCATGGCGAGCGCCGCTTCCGCGATGAGATCGCCCGCCCCGGGCGCGACCGCGGTGGCGCCCACCAGCTGGTCGCTCCCGCGCCTGAGGTGCACCCGCAGGAAGCCCTCGCTGTCGCCGGCGAGCACCGCACGGTCGACGTGGGCCAGAGGGACGGTGACGGTGTCGATGGCGACTCCCCGGCGATCGGCCTCCTCCGGCGTCAGCCCGACGTGGGCGACCTCCGGACTGGTATAGGTGGTCCAGGGGATCACCAGCCGGCTGGCACGGCCGCGGCCGAAGAACAGGGCGTTGGCGATCACCAGTCGCGCGTGGAAGTCCGCCACGTGGGTGAACTGGTAGCGGGAGGACACGTCGCCGATGGCGTACACCCGGCGGTTGCTGGTGCGGAGCCGGTCATCCACCACCAAGCCACGCTCTCCCGCCTTCACGCCGGCGGTCTCCAGACCGAGATCCCCGATGTTGGGAGCGCGTCCCGCCGCCACCAGGAGCGCGTCGCCCTCGACCTCGCCGGCGCGGTTTCCCTGGCTGAAGCGCACCCGGGTGCCGCTCGGACTCCGCGCGACCTGCTGGGCTCGCGCGCCGAACTCCAACGTCACGCCATCGGCGCGGAGTGACGCCTCGACGACGCGGGCCGCGTCCGGGTCGTCGCGGGACAGGGCGCGCTCACCCCGGTCGAGAACGGTGACCCGGCTTCCCAGCCGGGCGAAGGCCTGGGCCAGCTCGCAGCCGATCGGCCCGGCACCCAGAACCAGGAGATGCGCCGGCCGTTCGGTGAGGGTGAAGATGGTTTCGTTGGTGTAGTACCCCGCCTCTTCGAGACCGGGTATCGGGGGGACCGCGGCCCGGGCTCCAGTCGCGATCACCGCGCGCCGAAATCGGAGAACGCGGTCCCCGACCGTCACCCGGTCGGGTGCGGTGAACCGGGCGTGGCCGAGAAAGACATCGACGCCGAGCCCGGTGAACCGCTGCGCGCTGTCCGTCGAGCTGAGATCCGCCCGGAGGCGCCGCATCCGTTCCATCGCCGCGCCGAAGTCGCCGCCATCGGTGGTCCGGGGCCCCCCGAACCGGGACGCGGCGGCCCCGGCATCGTGCCACGCCCGCGCCGCCGAGATGATCGCTTTCGACGGCACGCAGCCGACGTTCAGGCAGTCGCCACCCATGAGGTGTCGCTCGACCAGCGCCACCCGGGCGCCCAGCCCGGCCGCTCCGGCGGCGGCGACCAGGCCCGCGGTGCCGGCGCCGATGACCACGAGGTGATAGCGCTGTCGCTGGGGTGTGGGGTTGCGCCAGCCGGCGGGGTGGACGTTGGCGACCAGGCGCGCGTTGTGCTCGTCAGCGGGTACCACCAGGGTGGGCGTCGTCTGCACTCGGAGCCGCCTCCGTAGCGGCGAGGCGCTCGGCTACCGCACGGCAGCAATCTCGCGGTCCCAGTTGCGCAGCAGGAACAGGGCGATGAACCCGCCCAACACGGGTATGCCGGCGAGGAACAGATGGTTGACCTGATCGCCCCAGGGATCGAGCAGTTGGCGCCAGGAGACGAGCACGGTGACCGCGTGAAGCGCGAGTGCCGCGCCGTAGGCCACGGTCCGAAACAGCCCCAGAAACAGGCAGACGGCAATGGCGATCTCGATCGCGCCAAACAGGTATCCCAGGGCCTGGGGCACCTCGAGGCCGTAGAAGTGACTCCAGATGCCGACGGTATTTTCGGGCACGACGAACTTCTCCACACCCCACTGAAGCAAGAACAGTCCCAGCGTCACCCGCAGCACCAGAAGGGCGCGGGACAAACTCGGCACGAGGGCTTCCTCTTTCATGAGACGCTCCAATCAGGGATCAGGGCCGGCCCCGTTCTCGCGAAGAGAGGGTCGCATGCATTGCGGGCCGCCCCGGACGGGGCCCATACTGTCTAGGATCGAATGAAGAACATATCCCCGTTCACTCCCGCCCGGCTCAAGGCGCTGGCGGTAGTCGCCCTGATCGTGGTGCTCCTCCTGCTGGGCCGCCGTGCGGCCTCGCTGCTGCCGGCGCTCGCCGAGCAGGTGTCTCGGCTGGGGGCGTGGGGCCCCGTCATCTACGTCGCCGTCTACATTGTCGGCGCCGTCCTGCTGATACCCGGCTCGGTGCTGACCCTGGCTGCCGGCGTGCTGTTCGGTTTGGTCCGAGGTACCGCGCTGGTGTTCCTGGCCGCGACGCTCGGCGCCGTCGCGGCGTTCCTGGTGGCGCGGTACCTGGCCCGCGGGTACGTCGAGCGGCGCATCGGCACCGGACGGCTCGCCGCGGTCGACCGTGCGCTCGCCCGCAAAGGGCTCCGCCTGGTTCTGCTGCTGCGACTGACGCCGGTCGTCCCCTACAGTCTGCTGAACTACTCGCTGGGTCTCACGGCGGTGAGCTTCCGGGACTTCCTCCTGGGCTCGGCCGGTATGCTCCCCGGCACCCTCCTGTATGTGTATTACGGCAAGGTGGCCGGCGACGTGGCGGCGCTGGCCGGCGGGCGGGCGGTGCCGCACGACACGACGTACTGGGTGTCAATCGCCGTCGGCCTGGCCGCTACCGTCGCCGCCAGCGTGATGGTGGCTCGAACCGCCCGGCGCGCGCTTCGGGAAGAGGAGTCTCGGCCAGCGGAGCGCCCAGGCCCAACTGCCTGAGCTCGGCCACGGCGCGGCGTCCGGTCTGATCGGTGTCCTGCATGACTCCGACCGCCGTGATGGGCGGCGGCGTCCGCCCCCAGATGCGGCGGTAGTCGTTCGCCGGATGGGCGGCGTGCTCGCGCCAGACTCCGCGCTCCGAGGCGCCGTCCACCCGGACGACGTGCATCCGGCCGCTCTGGTGACTCTGCCCCGCGTATCCATCGGGCTCCGCATTCCCGAAGCTGTAGAAGATGATCCGGCCGGAGCCGCCGAACAGCGCTCTCGGGTTCCCGAACACGACGTAGACCCGGATCGGCGAGTCATCCGTCTGCTTGCGCTGGAGGTCCGACGCCGAGGGGGCCTCGAGCACCCGCCACGACCAGCGCAGGAGGCGGTCGTCCGACAGGTCCTCGTTGCGGAGGTCGCGGTAGAACCAGGCAGCCTGTCCGGTTCCGGAGATCCGCAGGACTCGATCACCTCCATCGTCGCGAATCTCCAGCGCCGGCGCGTGCTGCCCTTTCACCTGGCGGATCTGCCAGCCGGGCGGTGCTCCCGGCCCGAGTTCCGCCTGGTTCAACATCAGGAGATCTCCGGAGCCCATCGAGAGCATCACTCCGGCCATCAACAGCGCTCGCACCCTGGCT
>JACCRH010000013.1 GCA_013813675.1 Gemmatimonadales bacterium | reverse complement strand
GTGTGGGAGATGGTGATGACCATGTCCTCTTCGGCGATCAGGTCCTCCACCGTGAACTCGCCCTGGTCGGCCACGATCTCGGTCCGCCGCTCGTCGCCGAACTGCTCGACCACCTCGGCCATCTCCTGCTTGAGGATGCCCATCCGCTTGGGCTTGGAGGCCAGGATCGCCCTGAGGTCCTTGATCGTGCCGCGGACTTCCTTGAGCTCGGCCTCCAGCTTGTCGATCTCCAGGCCGGTCAGCTTGGCCAGCCGCATGTTGAGGATCGCGTCGCTCTGCTTCTCGCTGAGGCCGAACCGCTTGCGGAGCCGGGCGTCGGCCTCGGCCGTGTCCTCCGAGCCCCGGATGATCTTGATCACCTCGTCGATGTGGTCGACGGCGATCTTGAGACCCTCGAGGATGTGCTCCCGCGCCTGGGCCGCCTCCAGGTCAAACTGGGTCCGGCGAACGACGATCTCGTGCCGGTGCTCGATGTAGCGCTCGAGGATCTGCTTCAGGGGCATGATCTTGGGCGCGCCCTTGTCGAGGGCAAGCATGATCACGCCGAAGGTGGACTGCATCGAGGTGTGCTTGTAGAGCTGGTTCAGCACCACGTTGGGGATGGCATCGCGCTTGAGATCGATGACCATCCGCATCCCGTCCTTGTCGGACTCGTCGTTCACCCCGCTGATACCCTCGATCTTCTTTTCCATCGCCAGCTCGGCGATGGCCTTGACCAGGTTTTCCTTGTTGACCTGGTAGGGGATCTCGGTCACCACGATCTGGGAGCGGCCCGACGATTCCTTCTCTTCGATCTGGGCCCGGGCCCGCATGACCACGCGCCCCCGGCCGGTCTCATACGCCTCCTTGATCCCCTCGCGGCCATAGATGAAGGCCCCGGTCGGGAAGTCCGGGCCCTTGATGGCCTTGCGGAGGTCGGCGATGGTGGCGTCGGGGCTGTCGATCAGCAGCTCGACGGCCTTGGCCACCTCCCGCAGGTTGTGAGGCGGGATGTTGGTCGCCATGCCGACGGCGATGCCGCTGGAGCCGTTGACCAGGAGGTTGGGAATCTTCGAGGGAAGGACGGTCGGCTCCTTGAGCCGGTCGTCGAAGTTGGCCTGGAAATCGACGGTGTTCTTGTCGATGTCCTCCAGCATCGCCAGCGCGATCCGGGTGAGCCGCGATTCGGTGTAGCGGTAGGCCGCAGCGGGATCGCCGTCGACCGAGCCGAAGTTGCCCTGCCCGTCGATCAGGGGGTACCGGAGGGAGAATTCCTGCACCATGCGGACCAGCGCGTCGTAGACCGACTGGTCACCGTGCGGGTGGTACTTGCCCAGCACGTCGCCCACCACCGTCGCCGACTTCTTGTAGGGCCGCCCCGGCACCAGCCCCAGCTCATTCATGGCGTACAGAATCCGCCGGTGCACCGGCTTGAGCCCATCCCGTACATCGGGCAGCGCCCGGGAGACGATGACGCTCATCGAGTAGTTGATGAACGACTGCTGCATCTCCTCTTCGATCAGCCGGGGCAGAATCCGTTCGCGTGAGTTGGGTGCGGTCATATCCGTCGGGTGCTAAGAGAGGGAACAAGGGGCAGTTGTGGCAGGGGGAAATATACCGGGGGACGGGGGCGGGGCGCAACCGTGGGCAGGGAGGTGAAATCGTGTCTTGGTAATGACTTACGCAGGCGAAGTGCGGCGGCAAAGGCCCAGTCGGCTGGCCGGGGGGCCGACGAAGCAAAGGCGCGTGTCACAGATGACACTTGTGACACAACTGACAGACCTCCTCCGCGGGGTGGAGGCGCCATGGTGGCGCACGGTTCTCTCTATTGCTGGCAGGGCGCTTCCGGATCCGGCTTGGGCTTGTCCACCACCGGCCGGTGGTCGAGGTCGGCCACCCCCCGCGCCACCGCGCCCACGAATGTCGTCGCCCGGGCATACTTGTCGAAATCGAGATACTCGATCTCGTCGGTCACCTGGTGATAGTCCCGGTGTCCGCCGGTGCTGAAGAAGGCGATGGGGATGCCGTGCCGGGCGTACATGTAGTGGTCGCTGCGGCAGTAGAAGTTGTCCGGATGGCCGTCGGCGTCGTAGCTGTAGTCGAAGGTGAACCCGTGGCTTCCCTCCCGGTTCACCGCCTCCGCCAGATCGCCCAGCTCGGTCGAGAGCCGGCGCGAGCCGATCACCTGGAGGTACCCCGGGTCGCGAGTGGCTTCGTCCCGGGGGCCGCCGCGGCCCATCATGTCGACGTTGATCTGGGCGACGATGGAGTCTCTCGGGACCGTCGGGTTCTCGGTGAACCACCGTGACCCCTGCAGACCCGACTCCTCGCCAGTGTGCCACACGAAGAGCAGCGAGCGCTTGGGCCGCTGGCCGCTCTTCGCCGCCGCCTCGGCGATCTCCAGCAACGCCATGGAGCCCGAGCCGTCGTCGTCAGCGCCGTTCACGATCGAATCCAGCCGGGCCGGCCGCAGCTTCCGCATGCTGTCCACCATCGCGCGGATGCGGGCCGCCTGGCCGGCGTCGGGGTCGCCCGGCGCGTCGTTGGCTCCGCGGGGACGCATCACCGTGTTGTACGCCCGGAGCGAGTCGTGGTCCACCGCGGGCACGATGCCGATGGCGTCGTTGTGGGCGCCCAGCGCGACGTATTCCCGGCGAAGCGCCGGATCCGCGCCCTCCAGCACCGCGACCACGTTGCTGGCGCCCAGGTCGCGCTCGTCGAAGCTCACCTCGCCCTCGAGGGCCGGGCCGGTGTCACCGGGGCGGAGCTGGTCCAGCGGCTTGGCGAACAGCTTCGGAACGCTGGCCGACGGCAGGATGATGAGCCGCGGCTGGGTGACGCCGGGGGGAATGGCCTGATTCTGCTTCACGACGACGCGGGGAGTGCGGAAGACCTGCGCGTAGGTCGCGATCAGTGTGTCCACCCCGGTCACCATGATCCCGGAGATCAGGCCGAGCCGCCCCTCGGGGCTCACGTCCGGCGCGCCCAGGTTGTTGCCGGTCGCTCCGCTGTGGTAGACCACCACCTTCCCCCGCAGCGCCTCGCGCGGGGGCACGGCGGCGGAATCCGCGGGGCCGCCGATGTACACCAGCGACGAGCCGCCGATCGGCCGGGCCGGCACCGCGAATTCCGCCTGGTAAGGATGGTAGTCCGTCCACAGCGCCAGCTCGCCCGAGCCCACCTTCAGCGTGGCGCGCGAGGAGTCGGGGGCGTAGCTCGACAGCGGGACCTTCTGCAGATAGCTGCCGCCGTCTCCCGCCGGCTTGAGCCCGAGCCGGCCGAGCTCACTCACGATATAGGCATTGCCCTTGGCGTTGCCCGGCGTGCCGGTCCGCCGGCCCTGCATCGAGTCGTCGGCGAAGACCGAGATCCGCTGTCTGAGGTCGGTGGGGGTGATCTCCGCCGTAGTGGCGGATCGGGGGGCGGGGGGTTCGGTGACGGTGGTGGTCGAGCCGCCGCATGCCGCGACGAGAGGGAGCGTCAGGACCGCGACAAGCCTGGTACCACGCATGAACGACCGCCCGAGTGTGAGGGGAGGAGAAAAATAGTCCCAGCACTACCCGGGCAAAGCGCGATTCGTTTCAAGGCCGGCGGATCAGCAGCACCGTCTCGGCGCCAGGGCCGGTCCGGGGAACCCCAACCGGTTGAATCACCTGCCCGATCGCCTGCCCGCCCGCATCCCGCAGCTCATATTCCGTCACCGGCTCGCGCCGCAGCAGTTGCACCATCCTGCACCTCGCTCCCGCGTCTCGTTGTGAAGCATCCATCCGGGCAGCAACGTACCTGAGATGCATTCCCCGCCGGAAGGGTTGCCCGGCGTCCCGGCCAACCCTTTGGCCCCCGCCTTTGTCCCAGGTCCAGATCATCGACCCCCACACGCCGGAGCCCGTGAGCGACGCCGAGCTGATCGACCGAGTTCTGGCAGGTGATCCGAGCGCCGAGCGCGAGCTGTACGACGTGCACGTGGACCGGGTCTTCCGTCTGGTCTACCGGATGGCGGGAGACCTCGACCGGGCCCAGGACTGGGTCCAGGAGACCTTCATCAAGGCGTTCCAGAAACTGGGCGATTTTCGCGGGGAGTCGGCGCTCTCGACCTGGCTCTGCTCCATCGCGGTGTCGGTGTCGCTCAACGGGCTTCGGAAGGTGAAGCGGTCCCGGGAACGGGAGGTGGCGCTGGATGACGGGGTACCGGTCGGCTTCACCCCGCGAGAGGCGGATCCGGATCTCAAGACCCGGCTGGCCCAGGCCATCGAGGACCTGCCGGACGGCTACCGGGCGGTGTTCGTGATGCACGATGTGGAGGGCTTCACCCACGAGGAAATCGGCCGGACCCTGGGGGTCCAGCCGGGAACCTCGAAGGCACAGCTCTTCCGGGCCAGGGCCAAGCTGCGTCACGCCCTTGCCGACTTTGCAACGGACCGGGACTCATGAACGACGATCGGTTGGATCAGCGGCTCCGCGAGGCGGCGCGGGGCTACAACGCCCCGCCCGAGACCCCGCGCGAGGAGATCTGGGCGAAGATCCAGGCCGCCCGGGCGCAACCGGCCCCGCGGGTTCTCGAGTTCAAGCCGCGCCGGGCGTGGTGGGCAGCGGCGGCCGCGGCGGTGCTGGCTCTGGGCATCGGGATCGGCCGGGTCTCCGTGGGGACCGAGACCACGGCGTGGACTGGCCCGTCGGCGAACGCCACGACGTATCGCCTGGCCGCCCAGGAGCATCTGGGCCAGTCGGAGGCGTTCCTCACGCTCTTCCGGACCTCCTTGGAGGAGCCGACCGACCACCGGCTGGCGTCGGCCTCGGCGCGGCAGCTCCTCGCCACCAACCGTCTGCTGCTGGATTCACCCGCCGCGGTCGAGCAGTCCACCAAGCTCCTGCTGGAGGATCTCGAGCTGGTCCTCGCGGAGATCGCGCAGCTCTCTCCCCAGTCGAGAGCGCAGGACCTTCGGCTCATTCGTGACGGCCTGGAACGGGGCAACGTCATGCCCCGGCTTCGCACCGCCGTGCCCGCGGGCGCGGCCCCAACCCAAGGAGTGCTGTGATGTACCGGATGCAACTGGGATTCGTGGTGGCGGCGGCGATGGGCGCAAGCGGGTGGTGGTCGCCGATGCCCGATGTCGCCACGGTTCAGGCCGTCCAGGCGGTGGTGGCCGAACCGCCGGGGGCGCCGCGTGCCCCGTGGCTGCAGGGTGATCCCGCCGACTCGGTCTACCGGGCCGCCCGGGAGGCGCTGAACCGCCAGGATTTCCGGAACGCCGCGGACCTCTTCGCCCAGATCCACCAGCGATTCCCCAAGTCGGGATACGCACCCGACGCCTTCTATTGGCAGGCGTTCGCGCTCTACCGGGTGGGCGGCAATCCCCAGCTTCGAGCCGCGCTCGAGGCGCTCCGCCAGCAACGGGCCCGGCACGCGGGGGCGGCGGGGCGAGGCGATGCGGCCGCGCTCGAGCGCCGGATCCAGGGAGAGCTTGCCCGGGGAGGTGACCGTGCCGCCGCCGAGGAGATCACCAGCGCGGCCCGGCGCGCGGTGGAGCCGCCACAACCGCCTCAGCCGCCTCAGCCCCCCCAACCGCCCGACCCGGCCGATCCCCCGGAGGCGCGCGGCGACGGCCGGTGCGGAGACGATGGCGACGACATGAAGATCGCCGCGATCAACGCGCTGATTCACATGGACAGCGAGAAGGCGCGGCCGATTCTGCGACGGGTGCTCGCGCGGCGCGATCCGGCCTCGGTGTGCCTCCGGCGGAAAGCCGTGTTCCTCATCTCCCAGGGCGAGCACCAAGGCGCGGAGGACATCCTGCTCGCCTCGGCGCGGACCGATCCCGACCCCGAGGTGCGGGAGCAGGCGGTGTTCTGGCTCTCGCAGGTGGGGTCGGAGCGGGCGGTCGGCGCGCTCGATTCGATTCTCCGCACCGCGCCCGACCGGCGGCTCCAGGACAAGGCGATCTTCGCGCTCTCCCAGCAGGAGAGTCCCCGGGCCCGGCAGGCGCTCCGGACCTACGCCGAGCGGGCCGATGCGCCGGAGGGCCTCCGGGAGCAGGCGATCTTCTGGATCGGGCAGAGCGGAGGCAGGGAGGCCTCCACCTACCTCCGCGCGCTGTTCGGCCGGATCAAGAACGAGGAGCTGCGGAAGAAGATCCTGTTCTCGGTCTCGCAGATGGGAGGGGACGAGAACCCGAAGTGGCTGGTGGGCATCGCCCGCGACCGGGCCCATCCGATGGAGGTTCGGAAGCAGGCCCTCTTCTGGGCCGGCCAGGGCGGCGCGGCACTGGCCGATCTCACCTCGCTCTACAGCGCGTTCGACGACCGCGAGATGAAGGACCAGCTGATCTTCGTCTACTCTCAGCGCGACGAGCCGGCCGCGGTGGACAAGCTGCTGGAGATCGCCCGGCACGACCCCGACGCCGAGCTGCGGAAGAAGGCGCTCTTCTGGCTGGGGCAGAGCGACGACCCCCGCGCCGCGAAGGCGCTGCAGGACATCATCGAGCAACCTTGAGGAGAACCGGCCATGCGAATCAACTGGTGGGCCGGCGTGCTGGTGGCCCTGCTTCCGGCGCCGCTCGCGGCGCAGTCGCTGGCCCAGCGGGTGCAGGGCGCTGGTGACGGGACGGTGCGCTTGAGCTTCGCGTCCCGGGAAGGCGTGTGCAGCCGGGGCCCTGGCAGCATCACGATCATTGACGACCACGACGATAGCGATGACGATGAGTGGGAGAGCGACTGCGAGCGGGGCCCGGTGCGAGTGTCGCTCCGGATGCAGGGTGGCCGGGTGGCCGACTCCGAGACCTACGTCGGTGGCCGGTGGCGCGCGGGCCGGGGCCGGGTGACCGATCTCGGGCTGGTACCGGCGCGGGAGGCGGCCGATCTCCTCCTGTCCCTCGCTCCCCGGGCGAGCGACGACGACGGGGAGCTGATCACCGCCGCCACCCTGGCCGACAGCGCGGAGGTCTGGCCTCAGTTGCTCCGGATCGCCCGGAATCCCGACATCGGGGAGGAGACCCGGCGCCAGGCGGTCTTCTGGCTGGGCCAGGCCGCGGGCGACGCCGCCACCGAAGGGCTCGACTCGATCGCGAGGGATGGCGATGGCGACATCGAGATCCGCAAGCAGGCGGTGTTCGCGCTCTCGCAGCGGCCGTCCGACGAGGGGGTGCCGGTGCTGATCCGCATCGCCAGGACCAATCGCCATCCGGAGCTACGGAAGACGGCGCTCTTCTGGCTGGGGCAGAGCGAAGATCCCCGGGCGCTGACGCTGTTCGAGGAGATCCTCCGTTAGTCCACGGAGCAGGTAAGAAGGGTTGTCACCCTGAGCGAAGTCGAAGGGGACCATAACGAACATGGCCCCCTTCGCTGCGCTCAGGGTGACAATGCCGTCCGCCATTACATTTCCCTGGATGTCCTCGACCGCCCGCCGATGGGCCTACCTCTCCCTCATCCTCGCCGCCTGCGGAGACCCGCCGCCGCCCGCCCCCGTGGTCGAGCTGCGCCCCACATCCGACACCGTCTCCACCGGCTACGCCGAAATCGCGGACGCCGCCTGGCTCGGCGGGGATCGGTGGGCGGTGGTCGCACCGCTCGACGTCACGGTGGGCGTCGTGAGCCTCGATGCCCGGCAGGTGGCGCCGCTCGGCGGCGAGGGCACCAAGGAGATCCGGAACCCTTCGACCGTCTTCGTGGTTCGGGATACCCTGTACGTGAGTGACTGGGGACTCCGGCGAGTCAGCCTGTGGACCCGGGACGGCCGGCTGGCGCGATCGGTTCCGGCGCCCGACCGGACCCGTGGCGCCCTCCCGGAGGCGCGGGATGACGCCGGGCGATGGTACCTGGAGCTGAAGCCGGCGCCCGGCCCCGACGGCAGCGGGAATCGCGATTCGGCGGTCGTCGCCGCGGCCGACCCGGGGTTCCGCCGGCTCGACACGGTGGCGCAGCTCGCGCCGCTGGACTTGGCCGAGGTGGCGGGGGACGCGGGGCGGCGCTTCGAGCCCCGGGCGCTGAGTGGTGGCGACCGTTGGGGGGTGCTTCCCGACGGATCGCTCTGGGTGGCGCGGGTGTACAAGAACCGGGTGGACTGGCGCGCCCCCGACGGCTCCTGGGATGAGGGGGATCCCCTCCCCGACCGGGTGCTTGAGGTCACCCAGTACGACCGGGAGCTGTTCTACCGGAAGTTCCCTCCCGAGCTCCGCTCCACCGCCGAGCAGTTGCCCTTCGCCGCCGTGAAGCCCCCGTTCGAGGCGGGACTGGTCTCTCCCGCCGGTACCGTGTGGTTGGAAAAGAGCCGCGCCCCGGCAGACTCGTCACGCCGCTATCATGAGGTCGACCGCGCCGGGCGCCTGGTCCGCGAGGCGCGGGTGCCCGGAACGGGACGCATCGTGGCTCTGAGCGCCGATCGGGCGCTGGTGGCCGAGCGGGTCGCGGACGGCACCCGTTTCATCGGATTCACCATTCCGGCCACGAACACCCGCTCGACCTCCGGAGGAGCGCAATGAACTCGGTTCTCTCGCTTGGCGCCGTCACCCTGCTCGGCCTCGCTGGATGCACCCGGGCGGAGAGCCAGACCGGATTGACGCTCGAAGCCAAGCTGTCGGGCGGCTTCGGCCAGCTCAGCAACGTCGTCGAGCTGGACAGCGGCCGCGTGGCCTTCACCGACACCCGCGACAAGCTGTTCCTCAGCGCCGCCTTCGGCACCGGCGAGCTGGACACCCTCGGCAAGCGGGTCGAGGCGGTCGCGGCCGACTCGGCGCCCGGGGAATACAAGTTTCCCGGGTGGGTAGCCCAGCTCGCCGGTGACACGCTCGCCCTGGTGGATTTCAGCGTCCTTCGCACCACGCTGTGGACCGAGGGAGGCAAGCCACTCCGGGTCCTGCCCATCGCGCCGGTCGGGGGCACCGCGCCGGTGCTGGTGTATGACACCGTGGGCCACGGCTACAAGATCGACTACCAGAGCTTGCTTGCCCCCGGGCCAGGCCAGGCCAAGCGGCCGGACAGCGTGCCGGTGCTCCGGATCGCGTTGCGCGGCGGTAAGGTGGACACGGTGGCACGGCTCGCCGCGCCGGAGTTCGGCGAAGCCACCTTCGGCGAGCAGAAGCAGCCGGCCGCCACGGTCTTCGCACCCAACGACTTCTTCGGCGTGCTGCCGAACGGCACCGCATGGGTGGCGCGGGGCCGGGACAACCGGGTGGACTGGCGCGCGCCCGACGGCAAGTGGACCCCGGGCAAGAGCCGGAAGTACACCGGCCTGCCGGTCACGCAGGCGGATAAGGACCGGGTGCTGGCCCAGGTGCGGGAACAGGGCAAGCAGTACGGCATGCCGCAGGAACTTGCGATCCAGTATCCGTTCGCCCAGGCCAAGCCGCCCTTCGACTTCGCGCTGGGCCGCCCGAGCGGTGAGGTATGGCTCCAGCGTCCGCGAGTCCAGGAAGGCGCCGCGCTGGTGTATGACGTGTACAACCGTCAGGGTGCCTGGCAGCGGGAGGTGGCGTTCCCGGCGGGAGCGTCTCTGGCGGGGTTCGGGGAGAGCGGGGCGATTTACGCGTCGCTCAGGAACGAGGATGGGACGAGAACGGTGGGGAGGTACCGGCTGCGGTAGCGGATGGATGCTGGAGGGCGCGGCCTTTTTTGTCATCCTGAGCGAAGCGAAGGAGCCGAAGCCGTGTTCTGGCTCCTTCGCTTTGCTCGGGATGACAACTGCCGCAGCTCCCCGCCTAATCCAGGATCGGCGGCTCCCCTCCCGGCGGCGTATTGGGCCCCTGGCGGTCGGTGCGGCGCCGGTCGCGGCGCTGGCCTTCCTCGTACCACCGCCGGGTGATCTCGCCGGCGAGCTCGCGGTTGCCCAGTCCGAACGCGAGCCCGACGGCCAGCGCCACCGCCCCGAGGATAAGGGTAAACGCCGCGGTCACGATCTCCTCGGCGATGCCCACCTGCTGCAGCGCCATGAACATCGAGATGATGATCACGGCGCCCTTGGCGACCTTGGCCACCGTGGGCACTCCGGCCACGCCTCCCGCCGACGCCAGTATGAGCCCGCGGACGAACTCGCCGACGATCATACCGAGGATGATGATGACGATCGCCGCGATCAGCGTCGGAATGAAGGCCAGCATCATCCCGAACATCTGGTTGATGCTCTCCAGGCCGAGCGCGGTGCTGGCGAGCAGGATCACCACCAGCATCACCAGCCAGAAGATCAGCTTGGCCAGGGCCCGCACCGGGTCGAGCCGCGATCCGGTGCGGCCGACCACCTCGTCCAGCCCGCCGGCCGCCGCCATGCGGTTGAAGTCCACCTTCTTGAGCGTGTCGTCGGCCCAGCGTTGCACCTGCCGCGCGAGGAAGTAGCCGGTCAGCATGATCACGGCTGCGCCGACCAGGGCGGGGACCACGCTGCCGATCTGTTCCGCTCCGATTAGGAGCCGCTCCCAGAGTTCGCTCACGGCGACACCTCGATCACGAGTTTTCCGGTCTGCTCGGCCTGTTGCATCCGCTGGTACGCCGCGGCGCCGTCGGCGAGGGGCACCACGCTATCCACCACCGGCCACAACTTCCCTTCCTGCGCCAGTCGAACGATCTCGGCGAATTCCCGGCGATTCCCCATGGTCGAGCCGAGTATGCTCCACTGATGCCAGAAGAGTCGGCGGAGGTCGAACGAGACCGCCGGACCGGTGGTCGCACCGCACACCACCAGGCGGCCGCCCCGGCGGAGCGCGCGCAGCGAGTTGGCCCAGGTCGCCTGGCCGACGCAGTCGACCACGACGTGCGCGCCGCGGCCGCCGGTCTCTCGGCGCACCACCGCCACCACGTCACCAGACCGGTGGTTCAAGGCGGCCGCCGCTCCCAGGCGGGTCGCGGTCGCGAGCTTGGTGTCGGAGCCGCTGGTGACCATCGCCCGGGCGCCGAGCAGCACGGCGATCTGGAGCGCGGCCATCCCGACCCCCCCGCCGACACCCCAGATCAGCACGGTCTCGCCGGCCTGGAGCTTGGCGCGGCTGGTCAGCATCCGCCAGGCGGTCAGGGTCGCCAGGGTGAAGCCCGCGGCCTCGGGCCACGTCATCCCCTCGGGCACCGGCGCGAGATTCGCGGCCGGAACCACCACCAGCTCGGCCGCCGTCCCCGGGCGGTGCTCGCCCAGAATGGCGTAGGTCGAGCACAGCGGGTCTTCCCCCTCCTCGCACGCCGGGCAACGGCCGCAGGCCAAGCCGGGGTTGATCAGCACCCTATCGCCCGGGCGCCACCCCGCCGCCGCCGGCCCCACCGCCTCGACCTCACCCGCGCCGTCGGAGCCCACCACGTGAGGGAAGGACGGCGTGGCGTTTGGCAGACCGCCCGTCATCCAGAGATCCAGGCGGTTGAGCGCGGCGCAGCGGACCCGAACCATCACCTCGTCACGGGCCGCCAGCGCCGGAGCCGGGACGTCCTGCACCTGGAGGCGGTCGAGTCCGCCGGTCCCGGTGAGCGTGAGCGCCTTCATCGGAGCCGGTGGCCCCGCGGCGAGATCAGAACGATGGGCTCACCACCTGCTCTCCGGGACGAAGGGTCAGCGCGGCCGGCGCGCTCCCCGCGGCGAGCGGTTGCACCAAGAGGTTGAACCGGGCCCGCCCCCTCGATCCCTCTTTCAGGCGGCCGATCACGTAGGCGATGCGACGCCCATCTCGCGACACCGCCAGGCCGCCGATGAGCTCGTCGGTCTCCACCACGGTCGCTCCCGCGCCCTCGGTGCCGGCCAGGCGGACCACCCGCGAGCCCTTGGACCGGCCCACCCGCTCGACGGCGAAGAGCAGATCTCCGTCGGGAAGGAACCTGGGGTGGGACTCGCGCTGGTCTGTCGTGGTGATGCGGCGGGCCCCACCCCCCTCGGCCGGCATCACGTAGATCTCCTGATTGCCGTCCCGGGTGGAGACGAACGCCAGGCTGCGGCCGTCGGCGGAGACTGCGGGGGCGGAGTTGCCGCCGGGGCCGGTGGTCAACGCCTGCGGAGGGGTTCCGTCGGGCCGGAGCGCGTGGAGCTGGGGTGGCTCGCCTCGGGCCGTGGCAGTGTAGACGATCCGCGCGCCGTCCGGCGTCCAGGCCGGCTCCCCTTCGCTGCCGGGATCGGCGGTGAGCCGGCGCGGATTCTTCCCGTCGGCGTCCATCAGGTAGAGGTCGTAGCTTCCGCTACGATTAGAGCTGAACGCGATCCGGGTCCGGTCGGGAGATAGCGCCGGCTGAATGTTGCCGAAACTGTCGGCCAGGACCGGCTGAAGAGTGTCGGCGACGGCGCTCCGGATCTGGTAGATGCCGAAGCCACCCCCGCGATTGGACGCGAGCCAGAGATCCCGCACCACGAACACATCGGCGGCCGCGCTCTTTCCCCAGGGCGCGACCGCGGTGACGACGGCACGGCCCGGCCGCAGCCCGTCGATGACACCGCCCTGTGATACCCGCACCACCTCCGCGGGCTCGCTGCTCCACTGCAGCTCGGACGCCTGGCCGAGCGGCTGGCCGTTCGAGTCGAGCAGCATCGCGCGGAGGGAGTCACGGTCCCCCAAGCCGATCCCGACCCGGCTTCGGTCGAGTCCGATGGCGCCAGGAATCACCTGCACCTTCCAGACTACCGGGTCGAAGCCGTACAGGCGGGAGGTCAGCGTCGTGGTTCCCAGCGCGCGCCCCGTCAGCTCGCCCTTGGCCGCATCGTAGGTGAGAACGGCGGTGTCGCCCACCTCCCAGGAGAAGCGGGCTTCCGGGATCGGTGTCGAGTCGGCCGCCTCGGCGACCGCGGTGACCCTGCGGACCGCGCGAACCGGAAGCTGAATCTGGCCGGCGGCCGGCCTCGGCGTCACTACCAGAGCGATCGGCTCGCGGTGCACCAGCACCGCCACCCTGCCCTCCTGCCCGAAGCCGGACGCGACGATCTCGGCTCGCCCTGGCGCGCGGCCGCTGACGATACCCGTGGGTCCCACCCGCACCACGGCGGTGTCAGTCGATTGCCACCGGATTCCACCCCGGATCTCGCGGTTTCCCTGCCCCGGGACCAGCACCCGGAGAGTATCCACCTCTCCGGGCGCCAGTGTCATCTTGATCTTGGAGAGGGAGAGCTCGCCAGCGGCCACCTCGACCGACGCGGTCGCCAGCGCTCCCCCGGGCGAGCTCGCCTGAATGACGGTGCGCCCGGGAGCGACTCCGATCACCAGTCCGGTCGAGTCGACCGCCGCCACTTGCGGGCCGAGCGAACGCCAGCTCACCCTTCCGGGCGTAATGGGCGTTCCGTCCTCGCGCATCGCGCGGGGCTCGATCATCAGGCGCTCGCCCGGCAAGAGAGTCGGCGAGGCAGGCACCAGCGTCAGGACGGCGCCGCCGACGGTCCGCGCGGTGTCCGCGGCGGGACCGGTCCCGGTGATGAGGATTGCCATCGAGGCCTCCCGGCCCTGCACCCGCGCTTCGATCTTGGCCAGCCCGGGGTTCAGGCCGACGACGGCGCCCTCCTTCCCCACCTTGGCAACCAGCGTGTCGGAGCTCCAGAAAGTGAAGCGGGCATTGGGGATAATGTTGCCCTGGCGGTCGTAGGCTGTGGCGAAGAGGGTCTGCCGTTCGCCGATTCCCAGGGTCATCGTTTCGGGGGTGACCTGGACTTCGGCGACCGTCTGTGCGGGGAGCGGCGCCGCCAATCCCACCGCGCCCAGGAGTGCGGCAGGCAGCCAGGCGATCAGCCGGAGAGGCCAGGGCGCGCGCGATGCCCGCACCGGTCGGTTCGGAAAGAGCGTCACCGGGTAGTCACGTCCGGGGATGGGGTTCAGAGATCGCGTAAGTATAGCGCGACACAGCCAGCCTTGCAGAAGGCTTGAAGATGTGCAAGTTATTAACGACCGTGAGCAGGCGCATGACGCCTCGCGACTGGCGGCGGGTTGCGCCGCACCTGCGTTTGGAAGGAGCGAAGGATGGCCGACCTTCATTATATGGAGATGGGCTGGTCCGGCTCGGGTTGGATGGATCCGCTGCCCTCGGAGCCGACTCCGGCGCCAGCCTCGACTCCGGCCGCCACGCCCACGTACCCCTCCTCCAATGCGTCCTCGGGGCCCGCTCCCAGCCGGAGCCCTTCCCCGAAGCGGAGTCCGACCCGAAAGAAATCGGCCAAGAAGGCGGCCAAGGGCACCGCCAAGAAGGCGGCCAAACGCACCGCCAAGAAGGCGGCCAAACGGGCCACCAAGAAGGCGGCCAAGCGCACGACGAAGAAGGCGGCCAAGCGGACCGCGAAGAGATCTGCCAAGAAGTCGGCCAAGCGCGGTGCTCGCAGGGCCGCCAAGAAGGGGAGCAGAAAGGCCGCCAAGCGGGGCGCCAAGAAGTCGGCCCGGCGTCCGGCTCGCAAGAGCGCCAGGAAGTCGCGCCGCCGCCGCTAGTTCGGGTGTCGGGAGCCGTTCCAGCGCCTCGCCCTCCGGCGA